>NZ_JBEXID010000016.1:0-128496 GCF_040608395.1 Streptomyces sp. NPDC005181 | reverse complement strand
TGCCCCGTGGTTGGTGCTGGGGGGGGGGTGGTTGTTGTCCCCGCGCCTCAAAATATCCCCCGCCTCGGCGGGACACCATGAATTCGGGCCCACCCGGCGACCGAGGGCAGAAGCAGGTGAGGGGACAGCAGGCAGAGGTGCGGCTACGCCCAGAGCTGGCCGTGCAGCGTTTCGATGGCCGCTTCCGTGGTCGGGGCGGTGTAGACGCCCGTCGACAGGTACTTCCAGCCGCCGTCCGCGACGACGAAGACGATGTCGGCCGGCTCCCCGGCCTTGACCGCCTTGTTGCCGACGCCGATCGCCGCGTGGAGTGCCGCACCGGTGGAGACGCCCGCGAAGATGCCTTCCTGCTGGAGGAGTTCGCGGGTACGGGTGACGGCGTCGGCGGAGCCGACGGAGAAGCGGGTGGTGAGGACCGAGGCGTCGTAGAGCTCGGGGACGAAGCCCTCGTCGAGGTTGCGGAGCCCGTAGACCAGGTCGTCGTAGCGCGGCTCGGCGGCGACGATCTTGATGTCCGGCTTGTGTTCCCGCAGGAAGCGGCCGACGCCCATCAGCGTGCCGGTGGTGCCGAGGCCCGCCACGAAGTGGGTGACGGAGGGCAGGTCGGCGAGGATCTCCGGGCCGGTGGTGGCGTAGTGGGCGCCCGCGTTGTCCGGGTTGCCGTACTGGTAGAGCATCACCCAGTCGGGGTGCTCGGCGGCGAGCTCCTTGGCGACGCGGACGGCCGTGTTGGAGCCGCCGGCCGCCGGGGAGGAGATGATCTCGGCGCCCCACATGGCGAGCAGGTCGCGCCGTTCCTGCGAGGTGTTCTCCGGCATGACGCAGACGATGCGGTAGCCCTTGAGCTTGGCCGCCATGGCGAGCGAGATGCCGGTGTTGCCGCTGGTGGGTTCCAGGATGGTGCAGCCGGGGGTCAACCGGCCGTCCTTCTCGGCCTGTTCGACCATGTGGAGCGCGGGGCGGTCCTTGATCGAGCCGGTGGGGTTGCGGTCCTCCAGCTTGGCCCAGATGCGGACGTCGTCCGACGGTGACAGCCGGGGCAGGCGGACGAGCGGGGTGTTGCCCACCGCGGCGAGCGGGCTGTCGTAGCGCATCAGTTCATGCCGCCGGCGACGGCCGGGAGAATGGTGACGCTGTCGCCGTCGCTGAGCTTGGTGGAGATGCCGTCGAGGAAGCGGACGTCCTCGTCGTTGAGATAGACGTTCACGAAGCGACGGAGTTCGCCGCCGTCGACGATGCGCTCACGGATGCCGTTGTGGCGGCTGTCGAGGTCCGTGAAGAGGTCGGCGAGGGTCTCTCCGTTGCCTTCGACGGCCTTCGCGCCGTCCGTGTAGGTGCGGAGGATGGTGGGGATGCGGACCTCGATGGCCATGGCGTGGGCTCCTGTCGAAAGCGGAGTGGTGGCGTGGGGCGCGCGGCTCTGCCCCCCGCGCAGGGGTCGGTGCAATGGGCGGCGCTTCGGGCCGGAACCCGGCTCAGGCCTTGCCTGCGGCGGGGAGGCGGCTCGTACAGATCGCGCTGGAGAGCCTGCACAGGTCGACGTGCAGGCGCGCGACGAGCAGCGTGCCCGGCGTCTTCTCGCTCACGTCATGGGGAACCATGGGCTCATCGTATCGATTCCCGGTCCGGATCCCGGCATGTGATCTCACCTGCTGGATGGCGAGCGTTCGCCTGGTGGACCGCTGCCGGCGGAGGGGGTGGCCGAGGGGGTGGCCGAGGGGCTGGGCGCCGCCCCCGGTCAGGCGGGTTCGTACGCCTCGACGACCTTGACGTCCTCCTCGGTGATCACGCCGTCGACGATGCGGTACGAGCGGAACTGGAAAGGGCCCGCGTCGTCCGTGTCGGCGGTGGAGACGAGCACATAGTGGGCGCCGGGCTCATTGGCGTACGTGATGTCGGTGCGCGAGGGGTAGGCCTCGGTCGCGGTGTGCGAGTGGTAGACGATCACCGGCTCCTCGTCCCGGTCGTCCATCTCGCGGTACAGCTTCAGCAGGTCCGCGGAGTCGAACTCGTAGAACGTGGGCGAGCGAGCGGCGTTGAGCATCGGGATGAAGCGTTCGGCGCGGCCGGTTCCGGCCGGGCCCGCGACCACGCCGCACGCCTCGTCGGGGTGGTCCGCGCGGGAGTGCGCGACGATCTGGTCGTACAGCGCCTGGGTGAGGATCAGCATGGCGCCAGGATAAGCAGAGGGCCCCCGCGACTCCGAGGAGTGGTACGCGAGGGCCCGCATGCTGGACAGAAGGTGCCGAAGGCGCTGGGTCAGCGCTTGGCGAAGGCCTTGTTCTCGGGGTTACGGGCCTTGAGCACCAGGTACGAGACGCCGAGGATCAGCGCCCAGAGCGGGGCGCAGTACAGCGAGATCCTGGCGTCCTTGTCGACGGCCATCATGACGATGACCATGCCGATGAAGGCGAGCGCGAAGATGCTGGTGTACGGGGCGCCGGGGGCCCGGAAGGTGGACTGCGGGAGCACTCCGCGGTCGGCCAGGAAGCGGTAGCGGATCTGGCAGACCAGGATCATGATCCAGGCCCACATGCCGGAGATGGTGGCGAAGGAGACGACGTAGGTGAAGGCGTCGCCGGGCCACTGGTAGTTGATCCAGACGCCGACGAGCATGAGCGTGGCGGAGACAGTGGTTCCGACGAGCGGGGTGCCGCTCCTGGTCAGCTTGGTGAAGAACTTCGGGCCCTGGCCGTTGAGCGCGAGGTCGCGCAGCATGCGTCCGGTGGAGTACATGCCGGAGTTGCAGGAGGAGAGGGCCGCGGTCAGGACGACGAAGTTGACGATCGCGGCGCCGACGCCGAGGCCCATCTTCTGGAAGGCGGCGACGAACGGAGAGACGCCGGGCTGGAACTCGCTCCACGGGACGACCGACAGGATCATGATCAGCGCGCCGACGTAGAAGACGGCGATGCGCCACGGCACGGTGTTGATGGCCTTGGGCAGAACCGTTTTCGGGTTCTTGGACTCGCCCGCGGTGACGCCGACGAGCTCGACGGCGAGGAATGCGAACATCACGATCTGCAGGGTCATGAGGGTGCCGCTGATGCCGTGCGGGAAGAAGCCGCCGTCGGACCAGAGGTGGGTCACGCTCGCAGTGTCCCCGGCATCGGAGAAGCCCAGGGTGAGAATTCCGGCGCAGATGAGGATCATGCCGATGATGGCCGTGACCTTGACCATCGAGAACCAGAATTCCAGCTCACCGAAGAGTTTCACGGAGATCAGGTTCACGCCGTACAGGATGATCGTGAAGATCAGTGCGGAGACCCATTGGGCGATGTCGAACCAGTACGTCATGTACTGGGCCGCCGCGGTGACTTCGGTGATTCCGGTGACGACCCAGAAGAGCCAGTAGGTCCAGCCGGTGACAAAGCCTGCGAAGGGCCCGACGAATTCGCGGGCGTACTCCGAGAAGGAGCCCGAGACCGGGCGGTACATGAGGAGTTCGCCCAACGCCCGCATGATGAAGAAGATCACCAGGCCCGCGACGGCATAGGCCAGGATCAGGCTGGGCCCCGCCTTGGCAATGGCCTTGCCCGCGCCGAGGAAGAGGCCGGTGCCGATGGCCCCGCCGATCGCGATCATCTGGATCTGGCGGGCGCCGAGAGCGCGCTGATAGCCCTCGCCCGAGGCTGCTGCGTCCGCAGCAGCTGCGGCCTGCCGGCCGTCTTGTCCCTTGTCGACCTTCGCCGATGTCATGGTGATGCGCCTTTCTCCACGCCGATCCGCGCCGTTTGAGGCTGCGGATCAGGTCCTGATCCCCCCGGATATGGATGGAGTGCGACCGGCGGTCCGCCGGCTGTAGCGCCCCCGGGAACAGGGGTGGCGTCCCCGGGTGGTCGTGAAGATTTATCACGGGCCAACCGGTGATCCGCCGGTCATTATGTGGCGCAGACCGCGGGAAAAAGCGGACAAGGGTTTCCAAGCCGCTGCAAAAAAGGCCGTTCGGGTGACGGGGTCGTTATTCGAATTTGAGCGTTCGTTGAGCGAACACTCGGTGGAAACGGCGCGGCCGATCTTCGGATCCGCTTACGGGGAGATGGCCGATCGGGCCGGATCCGGGAATGGCCGGACACCCTCTACGGCATCAGGGTCTCGACGAGGGTTTCCTGGAGCGCGCCCAGCCAGAGATAGGCCATGACCATGGGCTTGCGCGGATCGCTGTCGGGCAGCCGGTAGAGCGATCCCTCGCCGCCCTCGTCCTTGTCGGAGACGTCCAGGCGGGTACCGATGGTCAGCCTGAGGTCGTTGAGCGCGCCGAGCCAGTTGCAGCATTCGTCGGCGGTGAGCGTGAGGATCCCGCCGTCCTCCCCGGCCGGCATCGCATCCAGGGTGCGTACGACGGTGAGGGCGTCGTCGCGCTTGCGGGAGCGCAGGTCGTTCTCGGTGAACCGGCGGAACTCGGCGGACGCGGCGCGCAGTTCGCTGTCGTCGTCGCCGTACGCCTCCGGGAAGAGACGGGCCAGGGCCGGGTCGGTCGGGGGTTCGCTGGGCCCTTCGGCGAACAGGGCGGCGAGCGGGTCCTCGCCCTCGGCCGGTTTGTTACCGGGGCCGATCAGCTCCAGCAGCTGGACGGCGAGGGAGCGCAGGATCGCGATCTCCACCTCGTCGAGCGCGACGGCCGCGCCGCCGCCGGGGGTGGCCTCGAAGTGGCCGGCCATGGGTTTTCTCCGATGGTGGGTCGGGCGGGGCAGAGGACGGGCGGGTCGGGGGAAAGGGTGCGTACTAGTTGCGGTCCTGCGTGAGGGTGGCCCAGAGCCCGTAGCCGTGCATGGCCTGGACATCGCGTTCCATCTCTTCGCGGCTGCCGCTGGAGACGACTGCGCGGCCCTTCTGATGCACGTCGAGCATGAGCTTGTGGGCCTTGTCCTTGGAGTAGCCGAAGTAGGCCTGGAAGACATAGGTCACATAGCTCATGAGGTTGACCGGGTCGTTGTGGACCAGCGTCACCCAGGGCACATCGGGCTCGGGGACGACGAGGTTCTCCTCGGCCGATTCTGGACGTTCGATCTCTACGGGGGCGACGCTCACCCACCCCATGCTGCCACCCGGGAGGGGACAGCGCACAAACAGACCCCACATCTCGTCACTCTGACGAAATAGGGGTAGCATCCGTGCCATGAACTCTGCGGACCTTGGGCGACGGGTCGGTGTGCCGTCGACAGCGCTCTTCACCGACCAGTACGAGCTCACGATGGTGCAGGCCGCACTGAAGGCGGGCACAGCCGACCGGCGCTCGGTCTTCGAGGCATTCACCCGCCGACTGCCCGAAGGGCGTCGCTACGGCGTCGTCGCAGGCATCGGACGGGTGCTCGACACGGTGGAGAATTTCCGGTTCGACGACGAGATCCTCACCTTCCTGCGCGAGCGGAACATCGTCGACGCGCCGACGCTCGCCTGGCTGGCGGACTTCCGCTTCAGCGGCGACATCTGGGGCTACCCGGAGGGCGAGGTCTACTTCCCCGGCTCGCCGTTCCTGCGGGTCGAGGGCTCCTTCGCCGAGTGCGTGCTGCTGGAGACGGTGGTCCTGTCGATCCTCAACCACGACTCGGCGATCGCGGCGGCGGCGTCCCGGATGTCGGTGGCCGCGGGCGGGCGCGGGCTGATCGAGATGGGTGCACGACGCACCCATGAACTGTCGGCGGTGGCGTCGGCGCGTGCCGCGTACATCGGCGGCTTCGACACGACGTCCGATCTGGCGGCGGGGTTCCGCTACAACATCCCGACGGTCGGGACGAGCGCGCACGCGTTCACCCTGCTGCACGACAGCGAGCGCGACGCCTTCCGGGCGCAGGTCGACTCGCTCGGCCGGGGCACGACGCTGCTGGTCGACACCTACGACGTCGCCGAGGCGGTCCGTACGGCGGTCGAGGTCGCCGGGACCGGGCTGGGGGCGGTTCGGATCGACTCCGGGGACCTGTTGCTGGTCGCGCACCGGGTGCGCCAGCAGCTCGACGAGCTGGGCGCCACCGGGACGAAGATCGTGGTGACGTCGGACCTGGACGAGTACGCGATCGCGTCGCTGGCCGCGGCGCCGGTGAACGCGTACGGCGTGGGCACGCAGCTGGTGACCGGCAGCGGTCAGCCGACCTGCTCGATGGTCTACAAGCTGGTCGCCCGGGCAGTTTCCGCCGATCCGGCGGAACCGCTGCAGCCGGTTGCGAAGAAGTCGCTGGGGGCGAAGTCCTCGGTGGGCGGTCGCAAGTGGGCCGCGCGGCGGCTGGACGAGTACGGGGTGGCCGAGGCCGAGGTGATCGGCACGGGTCCGGTGCCGGACGCGCTGGCCGACCGGCAGCTGCTGGTCGAGCTGGTCAGGGGCGGTGAGGTGGTCGCCCGCGAGCCGCTGGACGCGGCCCGGGAGCGGCATATCGCGGCGCGGCAGGCGCTGCCGATGTCCGCGATGCAGCTGTCCAAGGGAGAGCCGGTCATTCCGACGGAGTACATCTGAACGTGCGACGGTGGAAGGCGACGGTCTGCGATAGCAGCGTCACGCCCCCTCCCGCAAGGCGTCCCCAGTCTCTAGGCTCGATTCCGGCCCCCCTGTGACCGCTGTGCCCGCATTCCCTCCGCTCGCGTCCCCTCCCCGGTCGGACCTCCCCGTCGGACCTCCCCATCGAAGGACACCCGCCATGCATCGCGCGTTGATCGTCGTGGACGTTCAGAACGACTTCTGCGAGGGCGGCAGCCTCGCGGTGGCGGGGGGCGCCGATGTCGCCGCCGCCATCACCGACCTGATCGGCGAGGCCCAGGCCGGTTACCGCCATGTGGTGGCGACCCGGGACCACCATGTCGACCCGGGCGACCACTTCTCCGAGCAGCCGGACTTCGAGCACTCCTGGCCGGCGCACTGTGTCGCCGGTACGGAGGGAGTCGGTTTCCACCCCAATTTCGCCCCGGCGGTCGCCTCCGGCGCGGTCGAGGCGGTGTTCGACAAGGGGGCGCACGCAGCGGCGTACAGCGGCTTCGAGGGCCTCGACGAGAACGGGGTGGGGCTGGCGCGGTGGCTGCGGGACCGGGGCGTGACCGAGGTCGACGTGGTCGGCATCGCCACGGACCACTGTGTGCGGGCGACGGCGCTGGATGCGGTGCGGGAGGGGTTCACGACGCATGTCCTGCTGGACCTGACCGCGGGGGTCGCCGCGGCGACCACGGGGCAGGCGCTGGAGGAGCTTCGGGGGGCGGGCGTGGAGCTTTCCGGCAAGCCGGTGGTGTAGGGCGGGGAGCGTGGTTGCCGGGGTCGTCCGGCGACCGCTTTGTCCTCGGCCGCCGGACGGGGTCGACTGTGCCGGGCCCGCCCCGATTGCACCGGTCCCGGGCTTGATCTTGACCTCAGGGCTGGGGGGCCGGAGTGAGCAGCGTGCGTATGGGGTGCCAGAGTTCTTGGGCGTTTTCGGGTCTTGCTCGCCAGAGGAGACCGTCCGGGTGGTGCAGGACCGCGGTCACCTCGTCCGGGGTGGGGGGTTCCGCGTTGCCGCGGAGGTAGACCGCGCGTAGGCCCAGGTTGCGCAGGCGGGTCAGTGCTCGGGCCCGGTTGGCCGCGTGGACCAGGACGCGCACCGGGCTGCCCGGGCCCGTTCCGTCCGCCGGGCCGGTCAGGGTGATCGCGACCACCACACTGCCGTTCGGCAACTTGCTGAATCCTCCGCCGGCCATTCTCCGCACTCCCCCGTGAGACGTCGTGTCAATAAGAATCCGAACAAGAGGCACCTAAACACGATCGGCCGCCGCCCGCTAGAGGGGCGACGGCCGATCACGCTCTGACCTGCAGTGATGTGGAATTACTTGTGCGAGGAGCCCACCTTGACGGTGATCGTCGAGCCGCTGAGCGGCTCGCTGACGATCGTGATCCGCGTGTTGGTGTCAGCGACCTTCACGCTTCCCGTCTTGTTCTCCTCGTACCAGTAGGTGCCCTTGTGGTCGTCGAAGACCGGGACGCCCAGCTGGGGCTTGATCTTGACCGCCACGTCGGCCTTGTGCAGCGTGAAGCCGTCGGTCGGCCACCAGCTGAACGGAGCGTCGAAGGGCTGGATCTTGTTGCGGATGACGGTGCCGTCGGCCCACTTCAGCGGCTTCGCGTGCGCGTCGATCGGCAGGATCAGGCCCTTGCCCGGGTGGGCGGAGACGTTGTTGTCCTTCTGGGAGGTGTCCCAGAGCCAGATCAGCAGACCGTTCTGGTACGGGTAGTGCTCGACCCAGTCCGGACGGGTCGTGGAGAAGCCGAAATTGTACGGGCCGACCTTGAGGGTCCGGTCGTACGAGACGTACTGGCGGTTCTCCGCGAGGTAGTACTGCGGGTACTCCTTGGTGAACGACTCGCCGACCCGGGAGAAGCCCTTGGCGGTCCAGCCGTTGTCGTCGCCCTCGGCGTTGTCCGAGAAGAGCACGGCGCCGTCGGCGTTGACCGCGATGGTGTCGGCCGTGAAGCCCACACCGCCCGCGCCGCCGTCGGTGGTGTAGCGGAAGCGGATGTCGATCTTCTTGCCCGCGTAGGCGTCCAGCGAGTACGAGAGCTTCTGGTACTGACCGGAGACGTCGGTCAGGGCCGGCTTGTCACTGGCGTCGCGCGGGATCGCCTTGCCGTCGGCCGTGCCGTCGATCGCGGTCCAGCTGGCGCCGCCGTTCTCCGACACCTCGGTGTAGAGGTAGTCGTAGTCCTTCTCGATGTCCCACCAGCCCGAAAGGTCCAGGGACGCCTTGGACTTGCCGGTCAGGTCGACCGAACGGGACAGGGTGTTGTTGAGGTTGTCACCCATGTCGCTCCACCACTGCTTGGAGCCCTCGGCGGGCTTCGTGACAGAGGTGGTGACGGCCTTGTCGGGCAGCGTGACGACGAGCGCCTGCTTGTCCTTGGTGTTGTACTCCGAGACGCCCAGCTTGTGGACCGAGTTCGTCGCGGCCTTGGCCGAGGCGTAGTTGAGCCAGCCCAGCTGCAGCTTGTCCCAGGCGGTCATGTCGCCGGGCAGGTCACCGATGGCGTTCTTGCCGGTGCCGAGCCAGGAACCGGCCGACATCAAGGACCAGAAACCGACCGAGTTCTCGGCGGTGTTGGTGGTGTCGTAGAGGTCCGGCAGACCGAGGTCGTGCCCGTACTCGTGGGCGAAGACACCCAGGCCGCCGTTCTCGGGCTGCGCGGTGTAGTCGCCGACCCAGATGCCGGTGTCACCGATCTGGGTGCCGCCGGCCTTGTTGTCGGCCGGGCCGGTCGCGCCGGCGTTGGTGCCGTACGCGTACCAGCGGTGCGCCCAGATGGCGTTCGCGCCCTCGACGCCGCCGCCCGCGGACTCGTCCTCACCAGCGTGCACGATCTGGAAGTGGTCGATGTAGCCGTCGGGCTCGTTGAAGTTGCCGTCGTTGTCGAAGTCGTAGCGGTCCCACTGGTCGTACTTCGCCAGGTCCGTCTTGATCTGCTCCGGCGTGCGGCCCTTGGCCTTCTGGTCGGCCGCCCAGGCGTTCACGCCGTCCCTGATCATGTCCCAGGAGTTGGCGCAGTTGGACGAGCCGCAGTAGTTGGAGCCGTAACGGGCTTCGTTGTACGGAACCTTGACCCAGTCGGAGACCTCGCCGTCGACCGAGTAGCGCCCGGAGGACGTCTTCTCGTAGTACGTCTTCAGCGAGTTCTTGCCGGCGCCCTCACCGAAGTAGAGGTCCTGGAAGTGGGCCTGGTTGTAGTCGGCCTGCCAGGCGGTGCTGTTGTCCTTCGCCGGGTCCGGCTTGGCTATCGTGTTGTGCATCGGCCCTGGCGTGCCGCCGTACTTCTTGACCGGCGGCTTGGGGCCGTCGCCGTCCGGGTCGAACATGGTCGTGTCATCGACCTTGTCGCCGAACTCCACCAGGACCGTGAAGATCTTGTCCGTCTTCTCGCGGCCGAGCTCGACATACTTCTTGTCGTCGAGCTTGACGACCTTGGAGCCGTCGCGCGTCGACACCTTCTTGTCGCCCGCGATGACCTGCTCCAGAGCGGCCTGACGCTGCGCGTCCTGCTGCTCGCTGTAGGGGCCTTCCAGGTTGTGTGCGCCGCCCTTGGCCGACCCCGGATCGCGGCGGTCGACGATGGAACTGCCTGCTCCTGGGGACTTCTCGTCCGCCTGGGCAGTGGCGAGGGCCGACGCCGTAGCGGCGGTGGCGGCCATGGCCACGACAACCGCCGTGGCGCGAAGCGCCCGTCTCTTAGTGGTCACTTGATGCTGTCCTCCCCGGCGTCCGCTGCAGCAGCCTTGGGGTGTGGAGAGGCCGCGCGCGGATACGCGTCACAAGTGACGACATTCGACCGGAGTTACGAGAGAAAAGACAGATCTTGACTTGCGCAGACCAAGTGCACTATGTGGTAGGGCATTTCCGTTATTCGGACGTTCATCGAGCAGGTAACCGGCGCGCCGAAGCGCCCCCTTGAAGCCCAGGATGACTCAGTGCGCCCCCCGTGCACCGGCACCGTGGGTTAGGTCACGCTTACTACCGGTTCCTCCCGGGCATCCACCGTCGTAGAGTCGCTTGACAGTGCGACCGCGTTGAGAGACTGCCCATCCGATGCCCCGAGGACGGATACCGCCATGCCGCGTCCCACTGCTGCACAGCTCTCCTACGGATCGGTCACCGTGGTCTTCTCGACGCTCGCCATGCTGCTGCTTTCCCGCACGGGTTCGGGCGTCGGCATCGCCGTCATCGGAACGGCAGCGATGGCGCTCGGCCTGCTGGTGGCCGTCACCGTACCCCTGCCGCTGCGGACGAAAACACGAAAGGCGGCGAAGACGGCAACCGGGGTTCGTACGAACCCTGCCGTCCCCACCGCCGCTTCCACCACCTCTACGGAAGATGTCGTCATCGACGACGTCCACCGGGCCAGGATCCCGGCCGTCCGCGCCGCCGAGCGCGTGGGCGGGCACTCCCTGCGCCGCTGATCGGGCGCCTGGCTACGCGGCCGAGACCACCACGGTCTTGGCCGCCTTGTCGTGCAGCCCCTGCCGGTACGGCTTGTCCGTGAACATCAGCACGATGTTGATCAGCCACCACAGGCACGGGCAGCACAGCAGCGCCGGCAGCCACAGCACCACGGCCCGCAGGAACGAGGCACTGGTGTCCGGCACCCGGCCGTCGTTGAGCATCGCGACCCGCAGCTTGAGCAGCCGTTTGCCGATCGTGCGGCCGTCCTTGTGCGTGAAGTACGTGTCGTACGCGACGTAGACCACGAGGGCGATCAGCGACCAGAGCAGCTGATGCCCGTTGTAGGTCTGGGTGAAGACATCGCTGGCGCTGTCGCCATTGCCGTTGTCCGACATCTCGACCGCGCCGCCGAACGGCAGCGAGATCAGATACAGCGGGATCGAGATGATCAGGAAGTCGATCAGCCGGGCCAGAATCCGCTTGCCGGGCTCGGCGAGCGGCGGCATGCCCGCCAACGGGTCGGTGCCGCCGTACGGGCCCCCGCCGTAGGCATGGGGATCGTACGGCGGAGGCGGCGGGGGCGGCGGCTGAGCACCGTCGTAGGGCGAGCCCGACCCCGGCCCCGAGCCCGGCCCGGACTCGGACCCCGACCCGGTTCCGGACCCCGACTCCGACCCGGACGCCGACGGCGGCGTCGGGGGCACCTGCGGCTTCTTGAGGAACGGGTCGTCCTCGGGTGGCTGGCCGGGTGTCGGCTGATCGTTGCTCATGGGGGCAGTGCACCCCGGCCCGGGGGCCCCCGCAACGGCTCAGGTGCGTTCGGGGGAACCGGGCACCACACACCGGCCCCTCACCCGACGAGCCGTCAGCGGACGGGGTCAGCCCGCCACGAAGGTGCGAGCGGCCTTGTCGTGCCAGCACTGCCGCCACGGGCGGTCGAACAGACACCACACGACGTTGACCACGCCGATCACCAGGATGCCGAGCACGCCGTAGACCAGCCACCGGCGCAGCGCGGCCCCGAAGCCGGGCGCGGAGTGGGACTCGATGTCCCGCACCTCGAGTCCGCAGAGCTTCTTGCCGAGGGTGCGGCCCCACTTCGCGGTCGGCAGCGCCTCCAACAGCACACCGAGCACCAGGAACGCCGCGAGCGCCCCGCCGAACAGGACGGATGTGGTGGAGTCCACCAGCCAGACGGTGACCGTCTCCCCGGACAGCTTCGCCGCGTCGATCTTCTCCTCGATGTGGTCCATCGCCTGCGAGACAAGGGGGTACGCGACCGCACCGACGAGCGCGCCCAGCACGACCGTGTCGACGAGCCGGGCGGCGAGCCGCTTGCCGAGCCCGGCGGGGCGGGCCGCCGCCTGGGCCTGGGCGAGCTGCTGGAAGTGGTCGTTGACCGGGGGCTTCCAGGGCACGACGGGCTGGTCCGGCTGAGCGTGCTGAGTCAGCTGCGGGCCGCGAAGCTGCGGCTGACGCTGTTGCTGCTGGGGCGGAAGTTGTTGCTGTTGCTGTTGCTGGGGGGCAGCGAGGTGATGGACCTGCTGCGCCCAGGAGGCAGCACCACCGCCGGGTCCGGGAGTGAGCGGATTATTGAGCTCCGCAGGTGCGGGCGTGGGAGCGGGTGCGGGCGCGGGCGCCGGGGCAGGTGCGGGCGCAGAGGCCTGCGGAGCGGTGCCGGGGGCGACCGCGCGGATCGACATCGTCCCGTCGCCCGGCCCCTGTTCGGCGTTACGAGGCCGGGGCGGCCGGCCGTCCTGGCCCATGGCGCGGAATGCGACCGTGCCGGCGGCGGGCGGACGCCCCGCGCCACCGGCACCGGTTCCGCTCCCCGCCCCGCTGCCGTCGCCGCTGCGGCCCTGGCGGTCGCCCCGGATCGCGACGGTGCTCTCGGGGACGTGGCTGTTGCCGTCCCGCATGCCCGGCAGCGCGCCGCCCGTGGGGTCCTGCGAGACGGCCCCCCGCGGGTCCGTGGGAACCCGGTCCGTGGGGGCGTTGCCGCCCGGGGCTCGGTCGTCGGGGGTGCGCCCCGCCGGAGTCCGCGGATCCTGACCCGCTGCTGCGGCCCCGCCCTGCTCCCCCGGTCCGCCGGTGCCGCCGGGCTGTCCGGTGCCGCCCCAGGACACCCGCCGGTCGCGGTCGCCGCCGAAGCCGGTCTGCCGGGAGGCGTCGGCCTGCCATGCGGATGCGGGTTCGGGACGGTCGGGACTGTACGGCTCCTCGTCCAGGAAGACCGGACCGGTTTCGTCCACCGGCGCGTGGGCCGGGCCTGACGGCTGCGCAGGTGCCGGGCCCTGTACCGACGGCCGCTGCGGTTCGGGGTCCGCTCCGGCAGGTGCCTCGGGCGCCGACCCGCCCTGCTGAGGCGCAGGACGGCTGGTACCGGGCACCCACGAAGCGCCGTTCCAGTACCGGACATATCCGGGAATGGACGGGTCGGGGTAATACCCCTCGCGGGGCCTGTCGTCACCGGGTGCCGGGGTTGGGGCGCTCATCACCGTGGTCCCGTATCTCTTCGAAGCTTCAAGTCAACGGACCACATCTACCAGACAGCCGCGTACCCCCGTGCCAGTCCCGGTGTTTGGTGCACTTTCCGGTCGCCGTGAAGTTTTTTCGGGAAGTCGCGTAATAGGTGGCGGGGAGGGCGCTCTCTCCATGTGCGGGCCCGTCAGGGAACCGGTTCACACGCACCGAAAGGACGCACCTCATGCACACCGTTGTGGAACGCGAGCTGGAGCTCAAGCTGGTCCTGTCACCGGAGCGCAGCATCCCCGTACCGGCCCGGCTGACCTACCGCACGCAGGACCCGTATGCCGTGCACATCACCTTTCACATCGGCTCCGACTTCCCCGTGCACTGGACGTTCGCCCGCGATCTGCTGATCGAGGGCGTGTTCCGGCCGTGCGGGCACGGCGACGTACGGATCTGGCCGACCAAGATCCAGCGGCGCAACGTCATCTGTGTGGCGCTGACCTCGCCCGACGGCGACGCGCTGCTCGAGGCGCCGTCCGCCGGCGTGGCCGCCTGGGTGGAGCGGACGCTGCGCCTGGTGCCTCCCGGCACCGAGACCCAGCGGCTCGGTATCGATGCCGGTCTCGCCGAACTGCTCGCACCGCTGCCGGCCGACAACCTGTGGCTGAGCGACCCGTGGCCGTCCGGCGAGTCGGCGGACGGCGAGGCCTGATGCGCAGCCTCGTGGGGAGGCCGGAAGGCTTGTCGAGGAGGTCAGAAGACCTTGCCGGGGTTGAGCAGTCCCAACGGGTCGAACGCCGCCTTGATGCCCCGGTGCATCTCGACGCTCACCTCGCCGAGTTCGCGGGCCAGCCATTCCTTCTTCAGGACGCCGACGCCGTGTTCACCGGTGATGGTGCCGCCGAGTTCCAGGCCGAGCGCCATGATCTCGTCGAAGGACTCGCGCGCCCGCCGGGACTCGTCGGCATCGGTGTGGTCGAAGCAGACGACGGGGTGGGTGTTGCCGTCGCCCGCGTGGGCGCAGACACCGATGGTGAGGTCGTACTTCTCCGCGATGGCCGCCGTCCCCTCGATCATGGCGCCGAGCCTGGAGCGCGGTACGCACACGTCGTCGATCATCGTGGCGGACTTGACGGTCTCCAGGGCGGTCAGCGACATCCGGCGGGCCTGGAGGAGGAGTTCGGACTCGGCGGCGTCGGCCGCGGGAACCACCTCGGTGGCGCCCGCGACGGTGCACAGTTCGCCGACCGCGGTCAGGTCGGCCGTGGGGTCCGTGGTGTCGAAGGCGGCGAGCAGGAGCGCCTCGGTCGAGTCGGGGAGGCCCATATGGGCCATCTTGTTGACGGCGCGGACCGTCGTACCGTCCATCAGTTCGAGGAGTGAGGGAGTGTGACCGCGCTCCATGATCCGGCAGACCGCGTCGCAGGCGGCCGCCGCGGACGGGAACTCGGCGGCGAGGACGAGCTGCTGCGGCGGCTGCGGCTTCAGGGCGAGTACGGCGCCGACGACGATGCCGAGACTGCCCTCCGAGCCGACGAAGAGCCGGGTGAGGTCGTATCCGGCGACCCCCTTGGCGGTCCGGCGTCCGGTCGTCAGGAGCCGCCCGTCGGCGAGGACGACCTCCAGGCCGAGTACGTACTCGGCGGTGACCCCGTACTTCACACAGCACAGCCCGCCGGACGCGGTGCCGATGTTGCCGCCGATGGTGCACATCTCCCAGCTGGACGGGTCCGGTGGGTAGTACAGCCCGTGCTCGTTCACCGCGCGGGACAGCACGGCGTTGATGACACCGGGCTCCACGACGGCGATCCGGTCGACCGGGTTGATCTCCAGGATCCGGTCCATCTTCACCAGGGACAGCACGATGCAGCCGTCGGAGGCGTTGGCCGCGCCCGACAGGCCGGTACGGGCGCCCTGCGGGACGACCGGGACACGCAGTGCGGTCGCGGTCCGCATGACGTGCTGGACCTGTTCGACGGTGCGCGGCAGCACCACCACGGCCGGTGCGCCCGCGTCACAGAAGCTCGCCATGTCGTGGGCGTACGAGGCGGTGACGTCCGGGTCGGTGATCAGGGCCTCGGCGGGCAGGCCCGCGCGCAGTCGTTCGAGAAGGTCGTCCATGATCCAAGCGTGACACCCGGGGCCAATGGTGTGAACCCGTCTGCGGCAGCGTTCGCAAGGTTCGGTGTGATCTTCGCACTGACGCAGAGTGATCGGCATGGATGTCATGCCGCAGCAGCCTCCGGAGCCCTCGCGCTCGGATCACCCGGATCGCCCACCCCGGACGTCGTCGCCCTCCGAGTCGTGCGGCGGCTTCCCACCGCAGGCGCCGTCCGCGCCCGATCCCGAACCGCCTCCCGGCCCGGCACCGGAGCCGTGGGAGGAACCGCCGCCCGCCTCGTTGCATACGACGCTGCGCAGGGCGGCGTTCGGCATGGTGGCGGCTGCCGTGCTGGTGACGGGTGCGGTCGTGGCCGTACCGGACGACGACAAGAAGGGGGCGCCGCCGTCCGTGCCGGGAGGCGTCTCGCGCGCCCTGGCGGCGACGAACACGGGCTCCCCCGCGTCCCTCTCCGATCTGAAGGCCATGATCGGGGACCGGCAGAGCTGGGTGGGCACGCATCCGTCCGACGCGCGGTCGTGGGCGGTGCTCGGGACGGCTTACGTGGAGTGGGGGCAGCGTTCTGCGGACGCGGCGTACTACCGGCGGGCCGAGCAGGCGTTGACGCGCTCCCTGGACGTGCAGCCGGGTGACCGCGGGAACGCGGCGGCCTTGGTGGGGCTGGCGGCGCTCGCCAACGCGCGGCACGACTTCGTCACGGCGAAGAAATGGGGCGAGACGGTACGGGCTCGGCAGCCGAAGGACTGGACGGCGTACCCGGTACTGATCGACGCGTACAACGGGCTCGGTGACTACGCGGCGGCGGGCAAGGCGGCGGAGAAGTTCACGGCGCTGCGCTCGGGCGTCCCGGCGCTCTCGCGGACGGCGCAGATGTACCGGACCCAGGGCCGGCGCGAGGACGCGCTCGCCACCGCGCAGATCGCGGCGAACCGGGCCACCGCACCCGCCGAGAAGGCGGACTGCCTGCACCGGCTGGGCGAACTGGCCTGGGAGCAGGGCCAGCCCGAGAAGGCGGTGACGCAGTACAGCGCGGCCCTGCGGACCGACCGCGCCCACCATCCGTCGCTCGCCGGCCGGGCACGGGCGCTGGCGGCCCTGGGCCGTACGGACGATGCACAGCGCGACTACCTGGCAGCCCTGTCCCGACTGCCGCGCCCCGAATACATGCTGGAACTGGGCGAATTGTACGAGGCGCTGGGCCTGGACAGCGACTCGCTCGGCCAGTACGCCCGGCTCCGCAAGAGCCTGGCCCGAGCCGACGGCTACGGCGTCGACGACGCGCTCCTCCTCGGCCGCTTCGAGGCCGACCACGGCGATGCGGCGGCGGCGGTGAAGCTCCTGCAGGCGGAGTGGGGGCGCCACCACCGCAGCGCGGCGGTGGCCGACGCGCTGGGCTGGGCGCTGCACCGCTCGGGCGACGCGCAGAGCGCGCTGACGTACGCGCAGCAGGCGACGGACACGGGCGGCGGGACGGCACTGTACGCGTACCACCTGGGCATGATCGAACGGGGGCTGGGCAACGACGCACCGGCCCGTCGCCATCTGGAGGAGGCGTTGCGCGCCAACCCTCACTTCAGCCCGCTGGCAGCCCCGTCGGCCCAGGAGACCCTGGACGCCTTGCGCCGGCCCCCGTCCGCGGCCCCCGAAACGCCCGCACCCCCCGCCGATGAACCGCAGGAGCCGCAGGAACCGCAGGATCCGCGGGAACAGCAGGGCCTGCAGGACGCGTCAGCGCCGCCCGCCCGGCCCGCAGCCCTGCATCACGCACAGCCGCGGCCCCGCACGTGACGGGGCGTGACGAAGCGGGGCCGCCGGCCGTACCGGAGACCCCGCCCCGAGCGCCTCCTGCCGAGGCGCTCGTACCGTCAGAGGTTGCCGCGCTTCTCCTGCTCGCGCTCGATTGCCTCGAACAGGGCCTTGAAGTTGCCCTTGCCGAAGCCCATCGAGCCGTGGCGTTCGATCATTTCGAAGAAGACCGTCGGGCGGTCCTGGACCGGCTTCGTGAAGATCTGCAGCAGGTAGCCGTCCTCGTCGCGGTCGACGAGGATCTTCAGCTCGCGAAGCGTCTCCACCGGGACACGGGTCTCGCCGGCCCACTCGCCGAGGGTGTCGTAGTACGAGTCGGGGGTGTCCAGGAACTGGACGCCGGCCGCGCGCATCGTACGTACCGACGCGACGATGTCGTTCGTGGCGAGGGCGATGTGCTGGACGCCCGCGCCGCCGTAGAACTCCAGGTACTCGTCGATCTGCGACTTCTTCTTCGCGATCGCCGGTTCGTTGATCGGGAACTTCACCTTCAGGGTGCCGTCGGCGACGACCTTCGACATGAGGGCGGAGTACTCGGTGGCGATGTCGTCGCCCACGAACTCCTTCATGTTGGTGAAGCCCATGACCTTGTTGTAGAAGCCGACCCACTCGTTCATCCGGCCCAGCTCCACGTTGCCGACGCAGTGGTCGACGGCCTGGAAAGTGCGCTTGGCGGGCGGTTCGACGATCGGCGTGGCTGCTGTGAAGCCGGGGAGGTACGGGCCGTCGTAGCCGCTGCGGTCGACGAGGGTGTGACGGGTCTGGCCGTAGGTGGCGATCGCGGCCAGCACCACCGTGCCGTACTCGTCCTTGATCTCGTGCGGCTCGGCGAGACCCAGTGCGCCGTGTTCGACGGCGTACGCGTAGGCCGCCCGCGCGTCCGGGACCTCGATGGCCAGGTCGACCACGCCGTCGCCGTGCTCGGCGACATGGTCCGCGAGGAAGCGACCGTGGTCGGTGGATGCCTTGATGACAGAAGTGAATACAAAGCGTGCCGAACCGTTGGTCAGCACATAACTGGCGGTCTCGCGGCTGCCGTTCTCCGGTCCGGAGTAGGCGACGAGCTTCATGCCGAAGGCGGTCGAGTAGTAGTGCGCGGCCTGCTTGGCGTTGCCCACGGCGAAGACGACGGCGTCCATTCCCTTGACCGGGAAGGGATCGGCCTGCCGGACGGTGTCGGGGGTGTTGTGCAGCGTCTCAGTCATATTCGTAGGCTCTCCCCCGCATCGCAGGGTGCGCAATAGTTCACGCATCTGCCGGGCAATTTGTACAAGGGAATGGTTGGATGAGCGGGCTATCTGTACAGGGTGACCACAGGGGGACGCGCGTGGCGATCGATCATCTGGACGGGCGGCTCATCGTGCTCCTTGCCCGCGAGCCGCGGATCGGCGTGCTGGAGGCGTCCCGCCGGCTCGGGGTGGCCCGCGGGACCGTGCAGGCGCGGCTCGACCGGCTTCAGTCGAACGGAGTCATCCGCGGATTCGGCCCGGACGTCGATCCGGCGGCGCTCGGCTACCCCGTCACCGCCTTCGCCACGCTGGAGATCAAACAGGGTCAAGGCGCCGATGTGCGGGCCCATTTGGACGGCGTCCCCGAAGTACTGGAGCTGCATACCACGACCGGGCACGGCGACATGCTCTGCCGGCTCGTCGCCCGTTCCAACGCCGACCTTCAGCGGGTGATCGACCGCGTTGTCGGTTTTGATGGCATTGTCCGGGCCTCCACGGCGATCGTCATGGAGAACCCGGTGCCTCTGCGCATCATCCCGCTCGTCGAGCAGGCCGCGGAGGACAGCGACTGAGCCGAGGAGTGACGTGTGAGCTTCTGGGAGTACCTGGCCAATCGGCACCAGCAGCTGCTCTTCGACGCGTACCAGCATGTCAGCGCCGTGTTCCAGTGCATGGTCATCGCCACCGTGCTCGGCATCCTGATCGGGATCGTCACCTATCGCAGCAGCTGGGGCGGCTCACTGGCCATCACCTCGACGGCGGCGGTCCTCACCATCCCCTCCCTCGCCGCGATCGGTCTGCTGATCCCGCTCGTCGGGCTGGGGGTCCCGCCCACCGTGATCACCCTGACGCTGTACGGGCTGCTGCCCGTCGTCCGTAACTGCATCGTCGGACTGCGCGGCGTCGATCCGGCCCTCGTCGACGCGGCCAGGGGCATCGGAATGTCGCGGATCGCCCAGCTCTTCAGAGTGGAGCTGCCGCTCGCCTGGCCGCCGATCCTCACCGGCATCCGGGTGTCGACGCAGATGCTGATGGGCATCGCCGCCATCGCCGCGTACGCCTCCGGTCCCGGCCTCGGCAACGAGATCTTCCGCGGCATCGCCTCGCTGGGCAGCGCCAACGCGATCAATCAGGTCCTCGCCGGCACGCTCGGCATCGTCGTCCTCGCCCTGCTCTTCGACGCCGCGTACGTCCTGCTCGGGCGGCTCACCATCCCCAGGGGGATCCGTGCCTGAGACCGCCGCCGGGGCCGCCGACAAGCCCACGGCCACCTCCGGGGCCACCATCCAGCTGGAGGAACTGACCAAGCTCTATCCCGGCAACCCGAAGCCGGCCGTGGACAGCGTCTCCATGGACATCAGGGCCGGCGAGACGGTGATCTTCGTCGGCCCGTCCGGCTGCGGGAAGTCCACCACCCTGAAGATGATCAACCGGCTGATCGAGCCGACGTCCGGCCGGATCAGGATCAACGACGAGGACGTCACCGACATCGACCCGGTGAAGCTGCGCCGCAAGGTCGGTTACGCGATCCAGTCGTCCGGACTCTTCCCGCACATGACGGTCGCCGAGAACATTGCCCTCGTACCGAAGATGGTCGGCTGGTCGAAGTCGAAGGTGAAGGACCGCGTCGAGGAGATGCTCGACCTGGTCGGGCTGGACCCGCGGGAGTTCCACGGGCGCTACCCGCGCCAGCTGTCCGGCGGCCAGCAGCAGCGGGTGGGCGTGGCGCGGGCGCTGGCCGCCGATCCGCCGGTGCTGCTGATGGACGAGCCGTTCGGCGCCGTCGACCCGATCACCCGCGACCACCTCCAGGACGAGCTGATCCGGCTCCAGCACGAACTGCACAAGACGATCGTCTTCGTCACCCATGACTTCGACGAGGCGATCAAGCTGGGCGACCGGATCGCCGTACTGCGGGAGCATTCGCACATCGCGCAGTTCGACACCCCGGAGGCGATCCTCACCAACCCGACGGACGATTTCGTCTCCGGGTTCGTCGGAGCGGGCGCGGCTCTGAAACGGCTCAACCTCACCCGGGTACGGGAAGTGGAGATCGCCGACTTCCCGACGGTGACGGTCGACGACCCGCTCCAGCAGATCTTCAACAAGCTGCGCTCCGGCCCGCACAACGAGCTGCTGATGCTGGACCGCAGGAACCGTCCGTACAAATGGCTGCGGCGCGGCGACCTGATGCGGGCCCGCGGCTCGCTGGCGCGCGCCGGGCAGCTGGTCCACGACACGGTGACCCGGGACGGCACGCTGCACGACGCACTGGAGGCCGTGCTCATCGACAGCGGCGGACGGGTCGCGGTGACCGGGCGGCGCGGCGAGTTCATCGGCGTCGTCGACATGCAGACCCTGATGAACTCCGTCCATGAACTCCTGGAGGCCGACCGGCTCACCGCCATGGAGCACCAGCACGATCTGGAGGAGCTGCGCACCCATCCGACCGAGCGGGACCTGGAGGGCGGTGCGGGCACATGAACCCCAACCGGCCGATGCCTCCCGACCAGCCGATTCCCCCCAACGGGACGATTCCCCCCATCGGTCCGTTGCCTTCCAGGGCCGGTGAGCAGCCGACGCGCGCCCGGCTGCCCGGCGAGCTCGAGGTCAGGGGCCACGCCTTCCGCGACGAGGCGGCGGAGCCCGCACCGCCGCCCGCAGGACCGCCGCGCCGGATCACCTGGCGCAAGCTGGTGCTGGTGCCGGCCGCCCTGGCGATCGTCCTCCTTGTCACGTATCTGTGGATCACCAACGTCCCCCTGGACTCGATCGCAAGGAACTCGCTCTCCGGCGGCAATGTGCAGCTGCGTTGGTGGCAGCACGTCAAACTGACCGCGATCTCCACCTTCTGGGTGCTGATCATCGCCATCCCGCTCGGGATCGCGCTCACCCGGCGCAGGCTCCGCAAGGGCGCCCCGCTGGTCACGGCGGTCGCCAACATCGGGCAGGCCACCCCGGCGATCGGGCTGCTGGCGCTGCTGGTGGTCTGGCTGGGCATCGGCCCGCGGACGGCGATCATCGGCATGGTGATCTACGCGGTGCTGCCGGTGCTCTCCAACACGGTGGCCGGCCTGAAATCGATCGAACCGAACCTGGTCGAGGCCTCGCGCGGCATCGGCATGTCGGCGGTGGGAACGCTCACGAAGGTCGAACTGCCGCTCGCCGTCCCGCTGATCCTGGCGGGCGTACGGACGGCGCTGGTGCTCAACGTCGGCACGGCGACGCTGGCGACGTTCGGCGGCGGCGGCGGGCTCGGGGACCTGATCACCTCAGGCATCCAGACGCAGCGGATGCCGGTGCTGGTGCTCGGCTCCGTACTGACAGTGGTGCTGGCGCTGCTGGTGGACTGGATGGCCTCCCTGGTCGAGGTGGCGCTGACGCCACGCGGACTGGAGGTGGGGTGATGCGTGCGGGGGCGGGGGCATCGCGGAGAGTCCGGACCGGTCTCGTCGGGGTGCTGGTGCTCACCGCCGCGCTCGCCGGCTGCGGCCTCAAGAGCGGTTCGCCGCTGGTCGACGAGGTTGTGCCGGGATCCGTCGGCCAGGGCCGGCCGCTGGCCGGCGCCTCGCTGACCGTCACATCGAAGAACTTCAGCGAGAACATCATCCTCGGCCAGATGATCGGCCTGGTCTTCAAGGCCGCCGGTGCCGAGGTCCTGGACCGGACGAACCTGCCCGGGTCGATCAGCGCGCGTGAGGCCATCATCAACGGCGACGCCGATGCGATGTACGAGTACACGGGCACGGCCTGGATCACGTACCTCGGCCATGCGAAGCCGATCACCGACCCGCTGAAGCAGTGGGCGGCGGTCCGGGACGAGGACCGGAAGAACGGCGTGACCTGGCTGCCGCAGTCCACCCTCAACAACACCTACGCCCTGGCCATCAGCAGGAAGAACAACGCGAAATACCACCTGCGGACGCTCTCCGACGTCGCCGCGCTGGCGAAGAGGAACCCGTCGGCGGTGACGCTCTGCGTGGAGAACGAGTTCGCCTCCCGCGACGACGGGCTGCCGGGCATGGAGAAGGCGTACGGGATGTCGATCCCGCCCGGCAACATCAAGAAGATGGACGCCGGGATCATCTACACACAGGTGTCCAAGTCCAACTCCTGTCTGCTGGGCGAGGTGTTCACCACGGACGGCCGGATCAAGGCGATGGACCTCGTCGTCCTCGCGGACGACAAGCACTTCTTCCCCAACTACAACGCGGCGCCGGTCATCCACACCGCGACCTTCGACAAGTACCCGGAGATCGCGGGGCTGCTGGATCCGGTCAGCAGACGACTGACGACGGAGGTCGCCCAGGAGCTGAACTCGAAGGTGGATGTGGAGGGGCAGGACCCGCACGACGTGGCGAAGGAGTGGCTGATCCAGGAGGGCTTCATCAAGAACGGGTAGCGCGGCTGCCGTTCGGAGCCGAGAAGTTACAAAGAAATTGTTGCAAAGAGGCGTTGCAAAGGAACCTTTGTAAGTCTACGCTCAAGGCATGGCAACGAACGAAGCCGGCGACGAGAAGCCGCTCGACCCGAACATCCACCTCGTCGACGCCCGGACTCTGCGCGGGCTCGCCCACCCCCTGCGTATCCGCCTGCTCAACACCCTCCGGGAGTTCGGCCCCGCCACCGCGTCGGGGCTCGCGGATCGGCTCGGCGAGTCCAGCGGCGCCACCAGTTACCACCTGCGGCAGCTGGCCGCGTACGGCTTCGTCGAGGACGACCCGACGCTCGGCAAGGGACGCGAACGGTGGTGGCGGGCCGCGTACATGGGCGTGGCCTTCGACAGCAGCGCGAGCTTCCTCCGCGACCCCGACCCGGAGGTGCGCGGCGCCATGGGAGTCGTCCTGCACGAGATCGCCACCACGCACGCCCAGGAGCTCAACACCTGGCTCGGCACCATGCACGAATGGCCCGACGAGTGGTTGCGCAGCTCGGATACCAGCAACTTCACGATGCGGCTCACCCCGGAGCTCTCACTGGAGCTGGCCGAGAAGATCCACGACCTGATCGACAGCTACCGGGGCCTGGTCCCCGAAGGCACCGAGGGCTCGGCCGTCGTCCGCACCCATCTGCACATGTTCCCGCGCCCCACCGACTGAGAGGAATCCCGTCATGCACCCGGACACGCACCTGACGCTGCCGCACCTCCGCTCCGCCGAACTGCGGCAGCAGGCCGCCGAGTTCCGCGCGCCCCGCAAGCCGCGCGCCCCGCGGGCGCCGCGCGCAGGTCTGCGTACGCAACTGGGCTGGACCCTGGTCGAGTTGGGTCTGCGCGTCCTGCCGAACGGACGTCCCCGACACGCCCACGCCCTGCGCACGGCGTAGTCATGGCCGGGGGGAACCGCAAGCCGCTCGCCGCCCTTCTCGCGGCCAACTCCATCTCCACCGCGGGCACGTCGCTCACCCTGATCGGGGTCCCGTGGTTCGTCCTGCAGACCACCGGCAGCCCCGGCCGGGCCGGTGTCGTCGCCTTCTGCGCCACGCTGCCGATCGTCGTCTCCGCCGTGATCGGCGGGCCCGTCATCGACCGAGCGGGACGGCGAAGGGTCTCCGTCGCCTCCGACACGATGTGCGGTCTCGCCATCGCCACCATCCCGCTGCTGCACTACGCGGGGGCGCTCGAGTTCTGGATGCTCTGCGCACTGATGGCGCTGAACGGACTCGTCCACACACCCGGCAACACCGCGCGCTACGTCCTCCTGCCGGATCTCGCCGAACACGCCGGAACCACGATCACCCGCGCCGCCAGCCTCTTCGACGCCACCTCTCGCGGCGCCAGGATGACCGGGGCGGCGCTGGCCGGGGTACTGATCGCGCTCGTCGGCGCGGAGACCGTCCTGCTGCTGGACGCTGCGACGTTCGTCGCGTCCGCGCTGTTGATCGCGGCAGGCGTACGCGGGGTACGGTCGGCCGAGCCGCGCAAGGCGGCCGAGCCGGTCTCGCTGCGCACGTACCGCGCCGAACTGCGCGAGGGCTACGCCCACTTGTTCGGCAACCGGCTGCTGCTGGCCGTCGTGGTGATGGTGCTCTTCATGAACGGCACCGACCAGGGCTGGAACGCCGTGCTGCTGCCCGTACACGCCGAACGCGAGCTGGGCGGCGCGACCCAACTCGGGCTGCTCACCGCACTGTTCGGGGCGGGCGGCCTGACGGGCGCGCTGGTGTACGGGGCGGTGGGGCACCGGTTCTCGCGGCGGGCGGTGTTCACGGTGTGCGTGGTGCTCTGCGGCGGACCGAGGTTCGTCGTCGCCGCACTGACGGACACGACGCTGCCGCTCGCCGTGACGATGCTGCTCGGCGGTCTCGCGGGCGGGGTGCTGAACCCGATCCTGACAACGGTGATCTACGAGCGCGTACCGCAACGGCTCCGCAGCCGGGTCTCCGGGGCCATCACCGCCGGCTGCGAGCTGGCACTGCCGGTGGGCGGGCTGGTGGCGGGGCTGCTGGTCGAGAGCGTCGGTGTGGACGGGGCGCTGCTGGCACTGGGCGGGGTGTACCTGCTGGCGACGGTGAGCCCGATGGTCTTCCCCGTGTGGCGCACGATGGCCGGCGGGCCGTCCGAGGGGGTGCGGGGCGATGACCCTGCCGCCGAGGTGAACGCGGAGGTCTCACCCGGGTAGGGCGGGAGGCTCGCTCGCAGCGACCGGGTCGGGCCGGGTCGGGGGCGGGGCGGCTCCGTCCGGTCACGCCGGGCCGGGCCGGACGGCGGCCCGGCGTCAGCAGCTCGGAACCTTGTGGCCCTGTTCCAGCGCCTGCAGCGAGGACACCGCGCTCTTCAGCGTCGTGACGGGGATCAGCTTGAGCCCCTTCGGGAGCTCGGCGCCTGCCTCTCTGCACTCGGCCTTCGGGACGAGGAAGACGGTCGCCCCGTCGCGCTTGGCCGCCTGGGTCTTCAGCGAGACCCCGCCGACCGCGCCGACATTGCCGTTCGCCTCGATCGTGCCTGTGCCGGCGATGGTGCGGCCTCCGGTGAGATCGCCACCGGAGCCGTTGCCGTCGAGCTTGTCGACAATGCCGAGCGCGAAGAACAGGCCGGCGCTGGGCCCGCCCACATTGGCGAGGCGCAGGGTGACGTCCACCGAGCCCGGGGGTTTGCCGAGGTAGGTCAGGGCCGCGTCGACAGCGGAGTTCTGCGACTTCTTCATGTCCTCGAGGTTGTGCTTCTCGATCTCCTTCTCGGAGCCGCCGGTCGGGTAGACCGAGTCGCGGGGCAGGACCGCACGGTCCGTCCCGAACCAGCTGTCGATCACATCGCCCACGCCGACCTCCGCAGTCGGCCCGGTCGCAATGATCGTCGTCATCCGCAGCTGACCGCTGGTGGCCCGGGTCGGCGCGCCCTCGATGCTGATCACCGGCGTGCCGCGCACGTTACCGAGCACGTTCGCGGTCGTACCGGGCTGCGCCAGCGTGAACGGCAGCGGCGCGAAGGCGGCCACGCCGAACAGCGCGAGGACGGGCAGAGCGCAGAGGGCGAGGGTGCGGGGGCGCGAGAGACGAGTGACCACCCGCCCAATCTAACCGCCGGGGGTGGAGGGCGGGTACGACCACCCCCGGCCCCCTCCCGCGGCCGAGGACACCCGACCGGCCCGGCCGGCCCGGCCTGCGCCTGGGGGCAGCACGGCCACCGGACGGCCCCGGTCACTACCGCAGCGCGTCCGCCACCTCACGGGCCGCGTCGACGACCCGCGGGCCGACCCGTTCCGGTACCGCGTCCGCGAGCATCACCACGCCCACGCTGCCCTCGACCCCCGTCACGCCCATCAGTGCCGCCGCAGCGCCACTCGCACCCGCTTCGAGTTCGCCGTGGGTGAGGGTGAAGGCGGGTTCGGCCACCGGCTTCGCGCGGGCGGCGAGGATCGCCCGGCCCGCTGCCCCGCGTTCGAGCGGATGGCGGAAGCCGGCCCGGTACGCCACGTGGTAGTCGGTCCAGGTCGGTTCGACGACCGCGACCGCCAGCGCGTCGGAGCCGTCGACCAGGGTCAGGTGGGCGGTGGCTCCGATGTCCTCGGCGAGGGACCGCAGCGCGGGCAGCGCTGCCTCCCGTACGAGCGGATGCACCTGGCGGCCCAGGCGCAGCACGCCCAGGCCGACTCTGGCCCGGCCACCCAAGTCACGGCGGACCAGGGCATGTTGTTCCAGCGTGGCGAGCAGACGGTAGACCACGGTGCGGTTCACACCGAGTTTGATGGACAACTCGGTGACGGTCAGCCCGTGGTCGGTGTCGGCAAGCAGTTTGAGGACGCGTAGTCCCCGGTCGAGCGTCTGGGAGGTCTCCGCGGTCACGACGCCCTCTCCCTCTTTGGTGAGTGGCGGCACTCTCACGGAGGTTGCGTCGCCGGTCCCAGCGGCGACGCACGGAGAGGCCGCCGGCGGCCAAGGCACCGGCTGCGCTCCGCGGCGGCTCTGCCACGGTGCGTTCACTTTTTGGGGACAGTAGCGAGCCAGTCCGCTCAGCGGAAGACCTCGTCCAGAATCCGGGCGCCCATGGAAAAGCGGTTGTGCCTCGGGAGCATAAGCGCCGGTCAGCGCGGCGCGGACCGGATCCTGACCATCTACGCGCGTCCAGGTCGACCGACGTCTTCGCGACGCTCCGTGCGCGGAAGTGAACCGTCGTTAACTCACCGTGAATGAATGGTGCACAAATTTCTGTCCACCGGGACATCGCAGGCCCGGATCACCGCCGTGGCCGGGACCCGGACGGCGGTGTCGGTCCGGTCCGGGGCCCACGTCCCCGGACCGGACCGACACCCGACCCCCGTCACCGCGCGGCCTCACGGCCTCACGTCATGCGTGTGGCCCACTCCTGCACTTTCTTGATCCGCTGCTGGATCTGTCCGGCCGTCGCCTCCGCGCTCGGCGGACCGCCGCAGACCCGCCGCAGCTCGGTGTGGATCACACCGTGCGGCTTGCCGCTCTGGTGCGTGTACGCCGACACCATCGTGTTGAGCTGCTTGCGCAGCCCCAGCAGCTGCTTGTGCGTGACCACCGGGCGGGCCTCGGCCGGCTTCTCCAGGAGGTCGGCCTCCCCGGCCGGCTTCTGCCTGCTGTGCGCGATCTGCCGGGTCTGCCGCTTCTGGAGCAGCAGCTGCACCTGGTCGGGTTCGAGCAGCCCGGGGATGCCCAGGTAGTCCTGCTCCTCCTCGCTGCCCGGGTGTGCCTGCATGCCGAACTCGGCACCGTCGTACAGCACCCGGTCGAAGACCGCGTCGGACTCCAGCGCCTCGAACGGCAGCTGCTCCTCGGTCTCCTCGTCCTCCAGGCGTTCCGCGTCGGCGAGGAGCTTGTCCTCCTCCGCGAACGGGTTCTCCTCGTCGCTGCCCTTCTTGGGCTTGTCGAGGACGTGGTCCCGCTCGACCTCCATCTCGTTGGCGAAGTCGAGGAGCATCGGGATGGTCGGCACGAAGACGGAAGCGGTCTCGCCGCGCCGACGCGACCGTACGAAACGACCGACGGCCTGGGCGAAGAAGAGCGGGGTCGAGATGGTGGTGGCGTACACACCGACCGCGAGACGCGGCACATCGACGCCCTCCGACACCATCCGGACCGCGACCATCCAGCGCGAGTCGTCCTCACTGAACTTGTCGATCTTCTTCGACGCGGCCTTCTCGTCGGAGAGGACCACGGTCACCTTCTCGCCGGTGACCCTCTTCAGGATCTTGGCGTATTCGCGCGCCGATTCCTGGTCGGTCGCGATGACGAGGCCGCCCGCGTCCGGAATGCCCTTGCGTACTTCGGTCAGCCGCTTGTCGGCGGCCGCGAGGACGTTCGGGATCCAGTCACCGGTGGGCGACAGTGCGGTCCGCCAGGCCTGCCCGATGGCGTCCTTGGTCATCGGCTCGCCGAGGCGGGCGGCGATCTCGTCGCCGGCCTTGGTGCGCCAGCGCATGTTGCCGCTGTAGCTGAGGAAGATCACGGGCCGGACGACGCCGTCGGCGAGGGCGTTCCCGTACCCGTACGTGTAGTCGGCCGAGGACCGCCGGATCCCGTCGTTCCCCTCCTCGTACACGACGAACGGGATCGGGTTCGTGTCGGACCGGAACGGCGTACCGGTGAGCGCGAGCCGCCGGGTCGCCGGGTCGAACGCCTCCTGGCAGGCCTCGCCCCACGACTTCGAGTCACCGGCGTGGTGGATCTCGTCGAGGATCACGAGGGTCTTGCGCTGCTCGCACCGGTTGCGGTGCAGCATCGGACGGACGCCGACACCCGCGTACGTGACGGCGACCCCGTGGTACTCCTTGCTCACGGGTCCCGCGCTGTACTCGGGGTCGAGCTTGATCCCTATCCGGGCGGCCGCCTCCGCCCACTGCTTCTTCAGATGCTCGGTCGGCGCGACGACGGTGATCTGCTGCACGACATGGTGATGCAGCAGCCATGACGCGAGGGTCAGCGCGAAGGTGGTCTTCCCTGCGCCGGGCGTGGCAACCGCGAGAAAGTCACGCGGCTGCTCCTGGATGTACTTCTCCATGGCGCCCTGCTGCCAGGCTCGCAGCTTCCCGGCCGTGCCCCAGGGGGCGCGGCCGGGATAGGCGGGTGAGAGGTGGTGGGAGGCGGTAGTAGTCACGGTCTCCGGTTCGGGGCTCTCGGGTACGTGGGGCGCTGTCCGCACGGGCCGGGACGGGCTCGCACGCGATACGACAACCGGGCCACCCTACCGGGGGCCCGGCCGGAACCCCGTACGAACCAGCCGTGGTTCGGGAACGCTGAGACTCTCTTCACAGGGAATGCCTACCTGGCGAACCCGGGCAACTGCTCCGCGATCTTGGGCATCTCCAGCGCCCCCTGACACACGTCCAGCACGAACCGCTCGGCTTCATCCATGTCGAAACCAGCGTCCAGCGGATGGCCGTTCATGTGCAGGAAAACCCAGGTCGCGTACCAGGCGATGCGCTTGTTGCCATCCACGAGCCCATGGTTGCGGGCCAGGGACTCCATCAGTGCCGCGGCCTTCTGCCACACATCCGGATATGCGTCCTGGCCGAACACGCTCGCCCGAGGACGAGCCAGGGCAGATTCGAGCAGCCCGTAGTCGCGCACCTCGGCGGCACCGAGCCGCTCCGCGAGGTTCAGCAGCTCGGGCAGCGTCAGGTACTGCATCAGGCCAGCCTCCGGTTGAGCTCCTCACTGACCTTCAGCACGTGATCCGCTGCCTCGTTGAAGAGGCGCGAGTGTTCGTTTATCGCGGTGATCACCGCGTCGTGGGCGAACGACTGCATGCTTCGCCCCTCCG
Source organism: Streptomyces sp. NPDC005181 (assembly GCF_040608395.1). Lineage (NCBI taxonomy): Bacteria > Bacillati > Actinomycetota > Actinomycetes > Kitasatosporales > Streptomycetaceae > Streptomyces > Streptomyces sp. NPDC005181. Next base: position 98,762 of record NZ_JBEXID010000016.1, on the reverse strand, counting down.
ACTCGGCACGCGCACGCAATGCGTCCAGCTCTTCCTCGGTGAACCGCAGATTCAGACCAGCCATGAATGAATGGTACCGCGTGGTACCAGACGGTACTAAGGCTTCACCCGCACCCGCCCTGCCACCCACGCCCCCACCAGCGCCACCCCCGCCATCGGCAGGAACACCACCGCGAACGCCCCCGAATGCGCCCCGGACGCCCCCGCCTCCACGGCCTCGTGCGCCGCCCCCACCGCACCGCCGCCGAGCGCGGCGAACGCCGCGCCCCCCGCGGCCAGCAACAGCACGTTCGACAGCCCGTCGGAGATCTGCAGCGCGGCGGAGTTGGCCCCCGCTTCCTCCGGCGCCGACAGCTTCAGCAGCAGCACGCTCGTCGAAGCGATCACCATGCCCATGCCGAAGCACCCGACGGCCCAGGCGACAGCCACCGTCCACACCGGCACCGAAGCGATCAGCACCGACGGTGCGCCTGCGATCGCCGCCACGACCAGCACCATGCCGCCCACCATCAACCGCTCCCGGTACTGCTCCAGGCGCGGCCGGGCCTGTATGTACGAGCCGAGCGCCCAGGTCCCGCCCCCGGCGGCGAGCGACAGCCCGGCCATCGTCGGGGACAGCCCGCGCTGCGTCACCAGCATCAGCGGTACGAAGGACTCTGCGGCGATGAACGACCCGGCGGCGATCCCGCGCAGCAGCACCACCGACGGCAGCCCGCGCGCCGCCCGCCCGGTGCCCGCGGGCAGCAGCCCCCGTACGGCGGGAACGAGCAGAGCAACACCCGCGGCGGCCGGGATCAGCGCAAACCAGTTCCGCTCCTGCCCCGCGTACTGCAGCAGACCGGCCCCCACCGAAATGGCGAGCGCCAGACCGATGCGCCGGCGGTCGTACGGTTCGACAGGCGCCGACGGATCGGCAGGTCCGGACGCCATGCGCCGGATCGCGGGCAGCGCGAGGGCCAGCGGGAAGACCACCAGAACCGGAATCCCGACGAAGACCCAGCGCCAGCCCAGATGCTCGGTCACGCTGCCGGAGGCGAGCGGCCCGACGACGGACGGGACGACCCAGCTCGCCGCGAAGGCGGCCATGATCGCCGGCCGGATCCGCTCCGGATAGGCCCGGCTGACCACCACGTACAACGCCACGATCACCAGCCCGCCACCGAGCCCCTGCACGGCCCGCCCGGCGATGAACATCCACATGCTGCCCGCCGTCCCCGACAGCAGCAGACCGACCCCGAAGGCACCGATCCCGGCGGCGAGCGGCGCCAGCGGTCCGCGTCGGTCCGCCCACTGCCCGGAGAGCACCATGGCGAAGAGGCTGGTCGTGAAGTACGCGGAGAAAGCGAACGCGTACATCGGAATGCCATGCAGCTCACGGGCGGCGACCGGCATCGCGGTCCCGACGGCGGTCGCCTCGAAGGCGATCAGGAACACGACGGAGACGATGCCGATGCTGAGCGCCCGATAGGTCCGCCCCAGCAGCCCTTCGGACTCGGCGACGACGGGAGCGTCCACAACATGGGGCGAGACATCGGCGTCACGCGGTTCGAGGGCGGTCATGAGCCCAAGAGTAAGGGGCAAGATCCGCTTTGGGCCCTGTCGCAAGGTGGTCGCGCACTCGTCCCTTGGTCGTAGGACCGAGGCGCCGAGCATGAACGCGGTATGGCAGTCACATTGCACCCCGCCCGGCACTCTTGAGCCCCGCCCCCACCGCCCCTACGGTCGACACATCAGCAGGACACGCAGGACACGCAAGAAGCGCACGACCGTGTGCCCGAGTGGTTCAGGGGCTCGACTGCAACTCGAGTTACACCGGTTCGAATCCGGTCACGGTCTCCGATCCGGGAGTCACGCGGATCTGCTGAAGGTGGGGAAGCGGCCCCGAACGGGCCGCTTCCCCACCTTCATTTCCCGCCCACGGTTCGCCCCACAGCCAGGTCGGCTCGGAGCCACGACCGGAGCTACGACGGCCCACCGGCAACGAACGAACCGAGCCCGACCTCGGTACGGATGAGCCCTTCAGCCTTCAGGTGGGTCAACGCCTTCTGAGCCGTCGAGGCCGCAATCCCGAACTCCGTCGACAGCTCCACCACGCTGGGGACCTTTCCGCCCACCGGGTAAACGCCCTCCGCGATGCGAGCAGTGATCACTGCCGCCACCTGGCGCCACACAGGGCGCGTTCGGTCAAGATCCTCACTCATGCAGTTGACGCCAGATATCCGCGGTACATCGCGCGACCGAATGACCGTGATAGCGACAGCTGCGCCGATCAGTGCCGCTGCGGCGATGTCCAGGCCGATCCAGACGCCCAGGTCCCGGGCCCGCGTCCCGCCCCGGCCCGCCGCCGCTTCCGCCCCCAGGGCCGACACGACCCCCTGATACTCCGGCGCAAGCATCGTCACGCTCTCGGCATCCCTTGCCCCTGATGTACATGCGGGGTTCACCGTACGAACCTGAAGCGGCAACCGGCTCCTTCGCGACGGTCGGGCAAAGTGTGCCCACCCACCCGATTCGATCACCAGTGCGGCAAGCCATGTCACGGCCGGCCCGCTACCAGGAGCCTCACCGCGATGGACAAGCCACACCCGAGATCCGCCACCGCCGCCGACAATCCCGAAAGGGCTGCGCGGGCCGAACGGGCCAGGAATCCATGGTGGGACAACACTCGGTTCGTCTCCGCCACACTGATCGTGGTTCTGCACACCGTGGGCAGCATCATGGAACGGGAGGACGTGCTGCACTCCTTCCACATCGTAAGCTGGGCCTTCCGAGTGCCGGCCTTCGTCATGCTGGCCGGTGTGTTCAGCAGCGCGGGTCCGCTCGGCCCCCGCCCCCTGCGCACCCTGCTGCAGAGCATCGTGCTGCCCGCGCTGGTGTTCAGTCTGCTCTTCTCGCTGGAGAGCCGATGGCTGGGCGCCGAGTTCACCGTGCATGTCGTCCAACTGCCGTGGACCCTGTGGTTCCTGATGTCCCTCTTCTTCTGGCGGTTGCTGCTGCCGCTGGTGGCGCAGCTGCGTCACCCGCTGGTGGTCACCACGGGCGTCGCCCTCGCGGTGGGGTACGTCGACGAGTTCGGGATGGCCTTCTCCGCCAGCCGGACCCTTGTCTATATGCCGTTGTTCTACCTCGGCTGGCGGATCGGCCAGGGCTATCTGCACACCTGGTTCACCAGCCGCTGGAGCCTGCCCGTGGCGGTCGCCGGCATTCTGGCCTCCTGTGTCGCCGGGTGGCTGTGGCACCGGGACATCAAGGGCAACTGGCTGTCGATGCGCCACCCCTACTCCGTCGCCGATCCGATGAGCCTGGAATGGGCCTGGGTCATCCGGCTGCTGGTGCTGGCCTCGGCCGCGGCCCTGGTGCTCTGTCTGCTGAGGCTGATGCCCCGACGGCGGCTGCCGCTGATCTCCACGTTGGGTGCGGGCGGCTTCACCATCTATCTGCTGCATCCGTTGGTCATCATGCCGTTCCGGGAACAGGGCTGGATCTCCCGGGTGAATACCCCCGTCGAGATCGTCGGTCTGGTGCTTTGCGCGGTCCTGCTGACGATGACGCTCGGCTCTCCGCCGGTCCGCCGACTGGTTCAGCCACTCACCCGGCCGTCCATCAGCTGGCTGTTCGCCCCTGCCGAGCCACGTCAGCAGCCGGTGTTCACTGAGGCGTCCATGGCGGCGGCCCCGTCCACAGCGACTTGGCAAGGGCGGGCCCCGGTTCCGGCGCCCCGCAGTGCCGCCGAGCAGCCGACCACGGCGACTTGATCGCGCGACGCGCACACACGGCCGTGTGCCCGAGTGGTTGGGGATTCGCCTGCAAAGTGAGTTACGCCGGTTCGATGCCGGTCACGGCCTCCGGTCCGGGAGTCACGCGGACCAGCCAGAACGGAGTCATCCCCACCGACGAATCGTTCGGCGGAAACATCATGAAGAACGACTCGGACGGACACAGCGGTGGCCGCAGTCGCAGCCCTTGGGGTCAGCCCTTGGGCGACTGAGTAGGCTTCCATTGTTCTGATGACGTCCGGGGGGATTTCCGCTACATGCAACAGCCGCGCCGCACCTCCGCCCGGCAGATCGGCCCCTACACCGTCATCACCAGGCTGGACCCGACCGGCCCCGGCACCATGCCCGTTCCCGAGCAGCGTTTCGTCGCACGCAGCACAGACGGTGACCTGACTTCCCTGGTGAGCGTCCCGCTCGACGGCGCCGACCCCGGTCGTTTTCTCGTCGAGGCGCAGGCAGCCCGCTGCCATTTCGGCCCCTGGTTCGCCCCCGTCACCGAGCATGCGGAACCCGGCCTGCCCGTGTGGTGCGCGCGCCCGTACGTGCCTGCTGTGCCACTCCCGACGGCCCTGGCCGTCCACGGGGGTCCGTTCCCCGACGACACGCTGCGGGCCCTGGGCTTCTGCCTGGCGGAGACCTTGGCCACCGCCCATGCAGCCGGGTTGACCTACGCCGGGGTGTCCCCTGCCGCTGTGCTGCTGGCCGGGGACGGCCCGCGGCTCACCTGCTTCGGCGCGGTACGGACCGCGGCCGAGGACGGACAGCCGCGCTCGGGAATCCCCGGCCTCGAGCCCGGCAGCCTCCCGCCCGAACAGGCCGCGGGCGGGCGCCCTCGGCCACCGGGCGATGTCTACGCGCTGGGCGCGGTGCTCGCGTACGCGGCCACCGGCCACACCGTTCCCGACCGGGACGAACTGCCCGTCATGCTGCGTTCACTTGTGTCAGCCTGCCTGGCCCGCGACCCTGCGGCCCGCCCTCGGGCGATGGACGTACTGCAGGCCCTCTCGCCCGCCTCGCCCACGTCACCAACCTCGCCCGTCGCCACCGTCCTGGACTCGGGGCCGGAAGCGAACCGGATGCAGCTGCCCGGCCGGGTGATCGCGGCGATCGCGCGCCAGTCCGCGGCAATCCTCGCAGCCGACGTTCTCCCCCACTCGGAAGCTGACCGATGATCAAGCCCCTGCTCCACGAAGACCCACAGCACATCGGCGTGCACCGGCTGGTCGCCCGGCTCGGCAGCGGCGGTATGGGCACGGTCGACCTGGCCCGTTCGCCTGGCGGCCGCACGGTCGCCCTCAAGACGGTGCACGCACACATCGCCGCCGACGCCACCTTCCGCACCCGCTTCCGCCTCGAAACCGACGCCGCCCGAGTCATCGGGGGCCTGCACGGCGCTCAGGTCGTCGATGCCGATCCGCTGGCCGAGGTGCCCTGGCTGGCGACGGAGTACGTCCTCGGCCCACCCCTGGACGACGCGGTCTCTCTGTCCGGGGCACTTCCCGAGCCCACCGTGCGGGCCGTGGGAGCGGCGCTGTGCGGAGCCCTCGGGCAGCTGCACCGGTCGGATGTAGTGCACCGCGACCTGAAGCCCGCGAACATCGTGCTGACTTCGGAGGGCCCCCGCATCATCGACTTCGGCATCGCCCGTCCGGAACACGGTCTCACTCTGACGACCACGGGACAGATTCCCGTCACACCCGGGTACGGTGCGCCTGAGCAGGCGCTCGGGCACCGGGTGGGCCCGGCCGCCGATGTCTTCTCCCTGAGCGCTGTGCTGGTGTACGCCGCGAGCGGACAACGCGCCTTCGCCGGCAGCCAGGTCGCCGCCGTGCAATACGAAGTCGTGCATGGGCAGCCGCAGTTGTCGTACATCCCCGAGCCATTGCGTGCCCTCATCGCTCCCTGTCTGGCCAAGGAGCCCGGACTGCGCCCCGGACCGACCCAGATCGCCCACGCGTTCACGCCCCCACGGCGAGCAAACAGAGTCTGGCGGCACGGCGACCTGGCATCCCTGATCGACCGGTACGAGACCGAGGCAAGGCGCCTGCTCCCCGCAGGCAGCCCGCCCGCGCCGATGGGGCAGGCCCGGCGCAGGTTCCTGACAGCGCTCGCCACCGGAGGGGCTGTTCTCGCCGTGGGCGGCGGCACGGCCGCGTGGCGGCTCAAGGACGACTGACTCGCATACGCCGACGGTCGGCCAGCAGCAGCGGGCCCGCGACGCCGACGCAGAGCACCCCGACGGCGCACACCCCGAGAGCGGCCCAGAAGAGTCCGCTGTGCCCCCCGTCCGACGCTGACGCCACAGGGCTGCCCGGCGCCGGCCCGGCGCTCGCCTTGTCAGGATGCTTCTTCGACGGCGACGGCTCGGGTGGAGTGGGCGACGCGGTGCGGAAGTCGGGGATCGGATCCCGGTCGGCCGATCCTGGGTCACCCGGCGTCCTCAGCGCGATACGGGGACGGACGATGCCGTAACCGAGGTAGTCACTCCGCACGGCCCCACTGGTGGGACCACCGGCCGTGTTCACCATGACGCGCAGAACCTGGTTGGCCGTCCACGTGGGGTGCTTTGACCAGATCAGGGCGGCGGAGGCGGAGACGAGGGCGGTGGCCACCCCGGTGCCTCGGCTCTTGCACAGCCCGGTCCCGCCGGCACACGCGCTGATCACGTCCTCACCGGGGGCGCTGAGATCCACGGTGAGCCCCACGCCGGCCTTCTTGATCGCCTTCAGGTTTTTGCCGATGCCGGTGACGCCGACGACGCCGGGCGTCGCAGCCGGGTACTCCACCAGCGGATCGTCGATGATGGAATCACCGACAGCCGCGAAGATCAGCTTCCCTTTGCTCCGTGCGTACTTCACGGCATCCCGCACCGACTGGTCGTCCTCGGAGGTACCGAACGACACACTGATGATCTTCGCTTCGGAATCCGCCGCGTAACGGATGGCTGGAGCCAGCCCCGTGTTGATCGCCTTGTTCTGGTCGGCGGCGTTGTGGGCGTCCTGGCCGTCGAGGATCACCAGAGGAAGAACCTTGGCCCCGGGAGCGAGCCCGTATGCACTCTCCTGGCCGCCGGGTCCTTTCCCGATACCGGCGATCACGGAAGCCGCCGTCGTGCCGTGCTCGTCCTGCTCCGTGGGAGCCGCCCGGGCGAAATTCTTGCCGGGAAGAAGCCGGCCCGCCAGCTCGGGAACCTCACGCACCCGGGTGTCGATGAGAGCGATCGTGACCCCCTTCCCGGTGCTGGTCCGCCACATCTCCCGGGCCTTCATCTTGTCGAGGTGCCACTGCTGGGAGAAGACGGTGTCCGCCTGCGCGGGCGCAGCCACGCCACCAGCCATCAGCAGTGCCAACACAGCTGGCACACAAGCTCGATGACGACCTGTTCGCCTGCCCATCTTGCGCATGCGTCTCTTTCCCGATTCCGTTCCCGACCTCTTCACGACGCCCGCACGCACTTACGCGGCAGGCCCCTGCTCCGGAGGCCTGTTGTGTGTGGGAGGGGGCCCGTACGCGTGGTACGGGTTGTGAGGCTGCGGATAGGGATACGAACTCGGCGTTGCCACAACGGTCTTGCGGCGGCGGGAGCGGATGGCCAGGGCGGTGACCGCTGCGCCGATGACAGCGGCTGCGCCGATACCGAGGCCGATCCAGGGGCCGGTGTCGCTGCTGCCGTCGTCGGATGCCGGGGCTGCGGCGGGCTTGTCGGTGCCCTCCGGGCTTCCGGTCGCCTCGGACGGCTCGGCGGAGGGGCTGGGGCTCTCGGCCGCCGCGAGGTCGGGGAGCGGGTACACGTCGGCCGGGCCGGGGTCGCCCGGGTTCTTCAGGGCGATACGGGGGCGGACGATGCCGTAGCCGACGTAATCGTTGCGCTTGGCACCGCTGGTCGGGGCGCCGACCGTGTTCAGCATGACGCGGAGAACCTGGTTGTTGGTCCAGTCCGGGTGCTTGGACCAGATCAGGGCGGCGGAGGCGGAGGCGGAGGCGATGGCGGTGGCGTCGCTGGTTCCGCTCGTCTTGCACAACTGAGTTCCGCCTGTGCATGGGTGGACCATGTCGATTCCGGGGGCCGTGAAATCGATCTGCGGCCCATACTGGGACTCATCGGTCTTCTTCGCGTCGTGACCGATTGCGCCAACGCCGATAACGCCTGGTGTTCCCGATGGGTACTCGACCAGGTTGGCCGCGTCGCCGCTGTTTCCTGCGGCAGCAAAGATCAACGATCCCTTATCGAGTGCGTACTTCACGGCATCCGTGAGCTCCTGCGACCCTGCCTGTGCACCCAGGGAGATACTGATGACCCTTGCACCGCGCTCGACCGCGTACCGAATCGCCACGGGGGCAACCTTGTTGAATTCCTCGTCCCCCTCTGTCTGGGTTGCCCCAACTCCGGACTCAGGCATACGAACCGGGAGAATCTTGGCTCCCGGCGCGAGTCCGAACGCGCCGTTCCCTCCGTTACTCCGGCCTGTCCCCGCGATCAGTCCGGCCATGCTCGTGCCATGGCCGTCGTAGTCGGTGTGCTCGTCGCCCGCGACGTCCGGCTCCAAGTCCTTTCCCTTGAGCACCTGTCCGCCAAGGTCGGGATTCGATGGATCCACACCGCTGTCGATCACGGCAACGGTGACCCCCTTGCCCGTACTCGTCTTCCACATTTCGTCGGCCTTCATGGCATCGAGATGCCACTGCATCGAACGCGTGGAGTCGGCAGACGCGGGCACGGCAACGACACCCACCAGCAGTAGGCCCGAGGCGGCCGACATCACGGTTCGCCGTCGTATGAGTCCCCTGCTCCTGATGCGCATCCGAATCCTTCGTGAGTTTTCCGTTGATCAGTCGATGACCGGCGGGACAACCCGCCGGCCACCCTGCTGCCAGGTCTCATCGTCTTCGACCAGATAGTCCGGCCGTTCGCCACCCTCATAACGCCCTGTCGCATGCGTCCGAGAACCTTGAGGGGCGATCCCGCCACCCCGCCCTGCCAGCCCTGTGCCGCGCTCCGAGTCCCCCGAGGCGCCGCCCCTCACCGAACCCGACCCTCCAGGCGTGAACGGGCTCGTACCCGCGCGGCCCTGCTGCTGTCGTCCCCCGACCACACCACCCGTCTCTCCGGTCAGACGCCGACCGCCGCCGGCTGCATTCGGTGAGACGCCGGGACCGATGCCACCACCCATGCCTGGGGCACGTCCCATGGGCGCCTGTCCGTGGGCGTTCTCCCTGCCGATGACCGTCCCCCGCGGAATACCGACCGCAGGACGCCCTGAGTTCGAGGGCACAACACGGCCGCCGGTGATCCCGTTGGGCCCGGCGGGACGGCCCATGGGCCCAGGGCCAAGCGGACTCAAACCTGGGGTGGACACCGGCGGACGTGGCATCCCTACCGTTCTGCCCCCTCCACCGGTGCTGCGCGGTGCAGAGGGACTGGTATGGGGGACAGGCGGAATGATGCCCACTGTCGGCGGGAGAACGGTGTCGGACCTGGGCCCGGTCGGCGGCACCACTGGATTCGCGACCGGGGAGGACGGAGCATCCGGCAGCACGGCCATGCCATCAATCCCCATGTCCACCGGTCTCGAGACTGAGGGCAACACGGTGTGTGGGGAGCCGCCCATGCCGCCGCCGAGCGCGCTCACACCAGGTGCTGCTTCGGTGCTGTGTCCCGGTGCAGTGGCGTACCCTGTACTGCTGGCGGCAGATCCGTATCCGGTCCCGGGCCCAATGTGTCCGTCTTGCCCCCCGCCGAGTTTCTGAGCAACCTGCGGCGCAATCACCTGCGGCATGGCCGGGAACACCGGCTTCTCCAGAGCCGTCATCTGCGATGACGAGAAGGTGTACGTCTGCGTCAGCTTCCGCATCTGCGCAGCCGCCTCTTCGCGGTTCTTCTCCCTCGACGCGATCAACGTCTCCGCGGACTTCTTCGCCACCGCCGACGCATCCGGATCGTTTCGTGCGGCAAGAGCCGCCTCCAGATTCGCCTGTGCGCCCGCCTCCGTCCGAGGAATTGATACCTGTGCCGACGCAATCGCGTTCGAGGCCTCGCCGAGCCACTTCGAGGCGCCCTCGCTGTAATCCCCCAGGCGCAGCGTCGCATTGGCCAGGTCCGCACTCCACGTACGGAATGCGTCGGCCCCCTCGCCCTTCCACTCCACCCACTGCGGACGGACCTTCAGATCCTCGGCGATCTTACGGACCTCCGACGCCGCGCTCATCAAACGATCGGCCGCGCCCTGGATCTCGCCGCTGTTGGCTGCGTCCAGCCACTCCAGCATCCTCTCGTGACTCATGTCATCGAAAATCGAGCCCATGCCGGTGTCCTTCCCATCCCCGTAGCCCCCGTGCAGCGCAAGTCGTCGCACATCAGATGCCTTCACCGCCGGACGTATCCGCCGGCTTCTCCGACTTGGCGTCCTGCTCCTGGTGCTTCTTCGCCGCGGCTTGTTCGGCCTTGTGGTGGGACTCCGTGCTGCTCCTGATCGCAAGCATGCGGTTGCGGACGTCCAGGTCCACGTGCTCGTATCCCTTGTGGGACGCGAGGACAGCGATGCTCATGCCCTCAATGGAGTCCGACAGCAGCCTGGACAGCTGCTCCAGCTCCTTGATGACCGTGGAGTATGAGCCGTGCAGGGCATCCGCCTCCGACCACTCACCCTTGCCACCGCCGAACCGTTCGCGCCCCATGGTGTCTTCGCCGACCTTCCCGGGGCCGGCCGGAGACGCCTTGAGGCCGTGCAGGAGATCGTCGATACGGTCGCGGAACTTCGTGAACGACGACAGCTCGGTGACCAGCTCGCCCACGGCCTGCGGGACCACCCCGCCGATGGCCCCGATGCCGCCGATGACACCCAATGGAACCGCCGGGGATCCCGCCCCCGGATCGCTCGGTCGCACAGCACTCTCCCCCGTTTAGCAACAGCCGATTACCGCTTCGGCTTGAGCTTCGGGGTTCACCTTAGTCAGCGCCCATGACAGTCTGCATCTCCGGGTTGCATCTGCAACCCGGATCACACCGTCGGTGCAGCGCTCAGGAGTTGGCCGCCGCCACTGCCGCCTGCGGTCGGATCGGGAGGCGGTTTATCGGGCGGCCGGTTGCCGCGCGGACTGCGGCGGCCACCGCTGCCGGGGACGTCACCACTGGGACCGCCGAGACGGGCTTGGCGCCGAAGGGGGCCACCACGTCGCGTTCCTCGACGAGTTTGACGATGTGAATGTCCGGGGCGTCAAGGGATGTCGGCAGTGCGTAACCCGTCAGGTCGGGGTGGCGGATCAGGCCGCGGGCCGTGCGGAGGTTTTCGGTCAGTGCCGCGCCGATGCCCTGGGTGATGCCTGCTTCGATACGGGTCGCCAGCTGGGACGGGTTGAGGACCCGCCCGACGTCCTGGGCGACGGCCATCTCCACCACTCGGATCGAGCCGAGTTCGATGTCGACGTCCACGACTGCGCGGACCGCGCAGAAGGAGAGGCCGACGAACGCGTCGCCCTGGCCGGACTCGTCGAGCGGCTCGGTGGGGTGGGGGCGGCACTGGGCGGTCGCCCAGAGTTCTTTGCCGTCCATCGCTTCTGTGACCGTCGTGGACAGCACTCCGTCGTACGAGGTGATCTTGCCGTTGGCGATCTGGAGCAGCTCTGTGGACATGCCGAACTTGTGGGCCAGTGGCTGGAGGAGCTGCGTACGGACCATCTTGGCGGCCCGTTCGACGGCTCCGGCGGAGACCCAGGTGTGGCGGCCGTGCGTGGCGGGGCCGGCCGGGGGCTGGTCGGTGTCGACCGAGGCCACGTGGACCTCCTCGATGCCCAGGGTCTCCTGAACCACCTGGCGGGCCAGCGTCGAGAAACCCTGGCCGGTTTCGACCGCCGCGCAGATGACGGTGGCGACGCCGTCGTGAACCTTGACCGTGGCCGTGGAGACCTCGTCCGCGCCCTCGGCGCCGAGCATGTGGACCATGCCCAGCGCATAGCCGACGCCGCGGCGCACCGCGCCCGGCTCGCCCGCGCCCTCCGGGCCGCCGGGCAGCAGCCAGTCGTCCTCGGGAGAGTCCTTCGGGAGTGCGGGGAGCGGGAAGTCCCGCACCGCGCGCAGGAGTTCGGCGACCGGGGCCGGGCAGGTCACCGTCTGGCCGGTGGGCAGGATGTCGCCGGTCGAGAGGGAGTTGCGCAGCCGGAGTTCGGCCGGTTCGATGCCCAGCTTCGCCGCCAGTTTGTCCATCTGGCCCTCGTACGCGGCGCAGACCTGCATCGCGCCCTCGCCGCGCACATGGCCGGACGGAGGGTTGTTCGTACGGACCGCCCAGCCCTCGATGAAGGCGTGCGGGACGACGTACGGACCGCAGGCGAAGGCCACCGCTGCGGCGAGGGACTCCGACGAGGCGTCGGCGTACGCGCCCGCGTCGAGGAGGATCTGCGCCTCCACCTTCACCAGCCGGCCCTCCGCGTCCGCGTGGTGGCGGTAGCGGAGCAGCGTCGGGTGGCGGTGGGCGTGACCGAGGAAGGACTCCTCACGGGTGGCGGCCAGTTTGACCGGGCAGCCGGTGCGCAGGGCGAGCAGGCCGAGCGGGAGCTGGAAGCCGGGGTCCTCGCGGTCGCCGGTCGCGCCGGGGACACCGGTGACGACGATCTTCACCCGCTCCGGTTCCAGACCGAAGCAGGCGGCGGCGAGGTCGCGGTCGGTGTGCGGGTCGGTGGAGGCGGTGTAGATCTCCACGCCGCCGTCCGGTCGGGGCACGGCGAGTCCGGCCTCGGCACCGATCGGAGCCGGGTCCTGGCGGCCGATGCGGTACAGGCCCTCGACGATGACCTCGCCCGCGATGTCCGGGTCGCCGTAGCGCAGCGGGATGTGACGGATCAGGTTGCCGTCGGGGTGCAGGGGCTCGGCCTCGAAGGCCTTCTCCGGGTCGGTGACCGGTTCGAGGATCTCGTACTCGACGACGACCGCCGCCGCGGCGAGGCGGGCCGTGTCGGGGTGGTCGGCGGCGACCGCGGCGATCGGCTCCCCGTGGTGGCGGACCAGGTCGGACGCGAAGACCGGGCGGTCGACCACACGGCGGCCGTACGCGCCGTCCCCGGGGACGTCCTCGTGCGTGACGACTGCGCGTACGCCCGGCATCTCGGCCGCGGCGGTGGTGTCGATGGACAGGATGCGGGCGTGCGGGTGCGGCGAACGCAGCACCGCCGCCCACAGCAGTCCCTCGGCCCAGAGGTCGGCCGCGTACGGGAAGGTGCCCTCGGTCTTGGCACGGGCGTCGGCGGGTGGCAGCGAGGCGCCGAGGCCGAACAGGGGCGGCTCGGTGTCGGGGCTGTCGACCGGCGGGGTGCTGAGCGCGGTGCGGGTTGCGTTGGCCGCGGTGGCTGCGTCGTTGCTCACGCCATGCCTCCGTCCTGCAGATGTGGCTGGACACTACCGGCACCCGGAGCTGCCTGGTGCGGGATGCGCGCCTCGTCGGCGTGCGCCTCCGCGGACGAGGACGCGGGGCCGGCGACTGCGGCGGCTTCGGCGCTGGCCTCGCGGCCCGCGATGACCTCGTTCACGGCGTCGAGCACGCCGCGGTAGCCGGAGCAGCGGCAGAGGTTGCCGCAGAGCGCCTGGCGCGTCTCCAGCTCGCTGGGGGCGTGGTTGCCCTCCAGCAGGTCATGGACGGTCATGGCCATGCCGGGAATGCAGAAGCCGCACTGGACGGCACCGCAGTTGGCCAGGGCCCGCTGGACGTCGGACGGCTCGCCGTCGACGGCCAGGCCCTCGACCGTACGGACCTCGCTGCCCGCAGCCGTGGCCGCGGGGACCAGGCAGGAGGCGACGAGCCTGCCGTCGACCTGGACGTTGCAGGCACCGCACTCGCCCTGCGAGCAGCCGTCCTTGGCGCCGGCGAGGCCGAGCCGTTCACGCAGCACGTAGAGCAGCGACTCGCCGATCCAGGCATCGGTGACGGGGCGGTCGGCGCCGTTCACATGCAGGACGTACGAGGCGGCGGGGTGCTCGCTCGGTGTGTCGAGGGGAGGCAGGTCGAGAGGCGGCGTGTCGGCCGGTGCCTCGTCGGCTGCGAGTGCGGCGGCGGGGCTGTCGGTGTCGGTCCCGACGCCGGGGATCAGGTCCGGTGAGACGTCGGGGGCCGGGCCCGGCGTGAGGTCCGCCGTCGGGCCCGGGACCGGCTCCGTCGGCAGCTCGGCGTCCGCATCGCGCTGCACGTGGACGCGCGTGGACTCGGGGGCGGGCGCCTGCGTGACGTCCACGCCGAGCGCCGGTGTCCCCGCAGCCGTCCCGGGGGCCTCGGGGGCCGGCTCCGGCTGCGTCGCCCACGGCGCGGCCGCGCCGCCCGGCAGCGTGGCCGGCGGCGTCCGGTCCCCGTACCACTCGGAGGCCAGCGCCGAGGTCGTGAACTCGCCGGACTCGTCCGGGAGGTCGCCCTCGGCGACCGGGATCGTCCACTGGCCGGTGTGGCCGGGGGTCTCCGCGGCCGTCGCCTCGGCGAAGTTCCACTGGCCCGTCACGGCCGACGGCTCACCGTGCTGGGACTGCTGCTCGTGCTGGGGGTACTGCTCGCCCGGGGAGTGCTGCTCGTGCTGCGTGTAGCCGTGCTGCTGGTTCGGGTCCGGCCAGTGCACCGCGCCCGACGCCTGCTGCTCCGCGCCTCCCTCGGGCACGCTCTGCGTCTGGACCACCCAGCTGCCCGTCGCCGCCGGGTCGAGCCCGGCCGCGGGGGTCAGCGGCAGGATCATCGGCGGCACGTAGCCATGGCCGGGGGCAGCCAGCGGGGCGTTCGCCAGATCCTCCGGCGGCAGGTGGACGAAGGCGGTCGCCTCGGAGTCGTACTCGCCGCCCTGCGGGGTCGGCTGCCAGCCATCGTGCTGCTCGGTGTGATCCTCGTGGTTGGCGTTGTTGTTGCTCACGACAGTGCCCTCCCCAGCGCGCGTCGGGCGAGCGCGGCGACCGTGCGCCGCAGATGCAGTACGGCGGGGGGCAGCGGTGGTGCCTCGCTCCCGTCGGCGGGTGGTACCTGGTCCGGGATGCACGCCGCGGCGACGTACTCGCCGAACGCGGCCAGCGCGTCGGGCGCCAGTCCCCGTTCACCGTCCCAGTCGATCAGCGAGGCGATCCACCGCTCGGCCTCAAGCGGGCGCAGCGGCATCGGCGCTATGGCGCCGACCGCGCAGCGCACCCCGCGCCGGGCAGGGTCGAGGACGATCGCGACGGATGCCATGGCGCGGCCGGGGCCGGTGCGGCCGGTCGCCTTCAGGAAGACCTGCGGGGCATGCAGCAGCGGTACGCGGACGAAGCCGATCAGCTCCGCGGGTTCGAGCATCTCGCGGCCGGCCAGCAGGTGCGAGACGGGGATCTCGCGGCGTGCGCCGCCGGGGCCCGCGATGACGAGCTCGGCCTCCAGCGCGGCGAGCACCGGCAGGGCGTCGCCGGTCGGGGCCGCGGTGGCGATGTTGCCGCCGAGCGTTCCGGCGTTACGGATCTGGGGTGGGCCCGCGGCGCGCGCGGACGCGGCCAGGGCGGGGATCAGGGCGGCGAAGTCGGGCCGCCCCATGCGGGCGTGGGTGAGCCCGGTGCCGAGCAGGGCGTGACCGTCCTGGTAGTGCCAGCCGCGGAGCTCGCTGATCCGGCCGAGGCCGACCAGCCCGGAGGGACGCAGGAGCCCCTTGTTGACGGCCGACATCAGGTCGGTGCCGCCGGCCACAGGAACGGCGGCGGGCATGGCGCCGAGTGCCGCCACGGCCTCGTCGAGCGAGGCGGGCAGCGTCACGGACTGCGTCGCCTGCGGTGCGTGCGTGGTCAACCCAGCTGCCCCTTCCCGGTGTCCCGGCGTCCCGCTTGTTTCGCCGTACGGTACGTGCTCAAAGCCCGGACGTGGCAACTCTGGCACATCTTCCGATCGGACCGACGCGAGGGTCCGCGAAGGGTGTATCCGTCCCTGACCTGCGAGATGATCCCGTTTCGCACCTCTTCGGCGCAGAGTGTGAATTGCCACTCTTCAGCCATGGTTGTACGACTTATTCCGTTCGTGCAGTGAGCGTGTACCGGCCACCACGTTCCCAGGAACCGTGGTGGCCGGACCCACACTGCGCCCGGGCTCACACGTTCGGGGGCGCCCCCTCGATCGGGCGTCCGAGAACACCGGGGCGTCGCTGCCACGGCAACGGGCCGCCCGGCGGACGGTACTCGACGCCGAGCGCGTCAAGTCGGGCGTAGTGCGCCGTCATCCGCCGTTCGAAGTCGGCGAAGTCCCGGTCGGCGGGGGCCGGCAGTGCCGACCAGGCGACCTCCGCGAAGGCCGCGAGCCGCGGGAAGACCTGGTAGTCGACCCGGGACCGGTTCTGCATGACCTCGGTCCACACGTTGGCCTGGGTGCCGAGGATGTGACGGACCGCCTCCTCGGTCAGGCCCGGCGGTACGGGGTCGAAGCGGAAGACGTCCTCCAGGGTGCGGACGTACCCGATGGGCATCGGTTCGTCGGGGCCGCCGCCCTGACGGTAGTCCAGATACACCTGCTGCTCCGGGCACATCACGACGTCGTGCCCCGCCTCGGCTGCGGCGATGCCGCCCGCGTACCCGCGCCACGACGACACGGCCGCACCGTCCGGGAGGCCGCCTTCGAGGATCTCGTCCCAGCCGATGAGGCGGCGGCCGCGCACGGTGAGCCAGCGGTCGAAGTGCCTGATGAACCAGGACTGCAGCTCGTCCTCGTCGGCCAGGCCGAGCTCCCTGATACGGGCCTGGGCGGTCGAGGACTCCTTCCACTGGTCCTTGAGGCACTCGTCCCCGCCGACGTGGATGAACGGCGAGGTGGCCGCCGGGAAGAGGTCGAGGATCTCCTCGAAGACGCCCTCGAAGAAGCGCAGGGTGTTGTCGGTGGGGGCGAGTACGTTCGGGCTGACGCCCCAGGTGTCCCACACGGAGAGGGCGGTGGTGTCGATGACGTCGGTGTTGCCCAGTTCCGGGTATGCGCTGATGGCGGCCTGCGAGTGGCCCGGGATGTCGATCTCGGGGACGACGCGGATATGCCGCTCGGCGGCGTACGCGACGATCTCGCGGATGTCGTCCTGGGTGTAGTAGCCACCGTACGGAGTCTCGTCCCACAGCTCCGAGGCCCGGTGTCCGTGCTTGGTACGGAAGCGCCAGGAGCCGACCTCGGTGAGCTTCGGGTAGCGCTTGATCTCCACGCGCCAGCCCTGGTCGTCGGTGAGGTGGAAGTGGAAGACGTTCAGCTTGTGGGCGGCGAGGAGGTCGAGGTAGCGCAGGACGTCGTCCTTGGGCAGGAAGTGCCGCGAGACGTCGAGCATCAGGCCGCGCCAGGAGAAGCGGGGACGGTCCTCGATGTCCGTGAAGGGGATGACCCACTTCTTATTGGAGTGGACAGGCGCGCGGCGGAAGGCGTCGGGGCCAAAGAGCTGACGCAGGGTCTGGGCGCCCCAGAAAACCCCCGCCGCGCTGCCGCCGCGGATCTCAATGCCCTGGCTCCGGACCACACCAAGCCTGTACGCCTCGGGCTCCAGTGCGTCGTCGATGAGCAGCGTGACCGAATTCTTGGCCCTTTCATCTCCCGGCGCCAGCGGCAGACCGAGGGCGGCACCGACGTTGGAACGCAGCCAGCGCTCCGTGGTCTCCGTGCCAGGCGCCACGTACAGCGTGGTGCCCCGGTCCAGCAGGAAACCATCGGGGGCCATTCTTTCGACTGCGACGGGCGCCGGGATCAGATCCATGGGTTCAGCGTCTCAGATGAGCTTGTGCGTCCCTGAGTGCGGCTGGCGAGTGCGCGCAGCAGTCCCTCATCAGCGCCGATACACGTGTCGGGGCCTTCGCCCGCCAACCGGCGAAGAGCGACACCCGCCACCGATGATTCATGCGCAGTGCTCAGCCCTTCGGGTCGGAGGTGAAGGACATCTGGCGCACGCGGCGAGAGGAGCCGCCTTGAGTGAGCTGACCAACTCGGAAAAGGTGGCCTTAGGGGAAGTGCATGAGCGGGTGGACGTGACTGTTCTCGTTTTTGGACTCCACCAGCCCGACCTCAAGATCCGTACGCGCGTTCGACATTGGGTACGGGAGTGTGAATTATGCGCTCAGGCAGGGCAGTTACCTGCGCTGATGCCTACGGTCTGCAGTGTAAAGGCAGACATGGGGCGCCGGTACCGGTTGTATCCCACCATCGTTCAGGAGCAGGTCCTGACCGGGTGGGGGCATGCCGCGCGCGCCCTGTGGAATGTCGCCCTCGCACAGCGCGTCCATGTATACGAGCAGCGGGGCCGCAGTGTCCGCGCCGTGGAGCAGTGCCGGTATCTCACCGAGGCCCGCGCCGAGAGCGAGCTGACTTGGCTGGCCGAACTCCCCGCGCAGGCCGGCCAGCAGGTGCTGCGGCATCTGGACGCGGCGTTCGACGACTTCTTCAACTCCGGACACCTGGCCCGGTTCCCGGCGTTCAAGAAACGCGGGCACCGGCTGTCTGTCCCGCTCCCGGGGCAAGCGGTCGAGACACGCAAGCTGAACCGGCACTGGGCCGAGGTGCGCTTGCCGAAACTTGGCTGGGTCCGCTTCCGCCTCTCCCGCGCTGTGGGAGGTGTGATCCGTAACGCCACCACCTCTCGGGACGGGACTGGCTGGCACATCGCCTTCGGCGTCGCCACCGGGACCGAGGCTGCCGCCCCGAACGGCCGACCGGGCTGCGGCGTCGACTTCGGTGTCGCCGCCTCCGCCTATGTATCCACCGAGACTGTGCCACGCATCAAGCCTCCGGGCCTGACCGAGCACGAGCGGATCCGGCTGCGTTGCTTGGAACGGCGCAAAGCCCGCCAGATTGTCTACGCCCAGAAGCACAACCACGGTAAGTACAGCAACCGGCTCGTCGCACCATCGCACAGATCGCGAAACTGAAGACCCGGGAAGCCAACCGCCGCCGGAATTTCACGCACCAGCTCACCACCGATCTCGCCAAAAAACACGGCTTCGTCGGTATCGAGGACCTGCGCGTGACGAACATGACCGCCAGCGCCAAAGGCGCCGCAAAGCAACCCGGCCGCAACGTAAGGCAGAAGGCCGGACTCAACCGATCCATCCTCGACAACTGCCCCGGTGAACGCAGGCGGCAGCTGGAATACTAGTGCCGCCTGTACGGCTCCGAGCTCCGACCGGTGCCGCCGTTTCACACCTCGCAGACCTGCGCGGCCTGCGGTCGGGCGGATCCGCAGTCCCGCAAGGGCTGTGGCCGACTGTTCGCATGCGTGCACTGCGGGCACGAGGACGACGCTGATCACAACGCCTCGGTCGAGATCGAGGCCCGAGCCCGCCGGACGGGTGGCTCGGTCAACAACAGCACGCGCAGGCACCCGTTGGTGCCGAGTCCCGCCCTCCGGCGGAGGCGGACGCGTGAAACCCAACCGGCCACTTCCGGGTAGCCAAAGGGAATCTCCCGGCTTCAGAGCCGGGAGAGGATCGTCAATTCTTGTCCTTGCCGCCCTTGCCCTTGTCCTTGTCGCCACCGGCGCCCATGGACTCGTAGATCTCCTTGCACATGGGACAGACCGGATACTTCTTGGGGTCGCGCCCCGGTACCCAGACCTTCCCGCACAGTGCGACCACGGGGGTGCCCTCCAGGGCACTCGCCATGATCTTGTCCTTCTGGACGTAATGGGCGTAGCGCTCGTGGTCGCCGTCGCCGCTCGACACCTGCGGCGTCGGCTCTACGAGGGTCCCCGTACCTGCCCCGCGCTCGGGCTCAAGAGTGCTCATAACTGCCAGGGTACTGAAAGCCCCGGGCTTCAGTTGAGCGAAGGGTCGTCCGGATAGGTGGCGATCATGGCGAGCTCGCTGCGCTGGCGGCGCAGGACCGCCCGCCACAGCTGTTCCGGACGCGGCGAGGAGACGTCTCCGGGCTCCGACTCCACCACGTACCAGGCCCCCTCGATCAGTTCCGTCTCCAGCTGTCCGGGGCCCCAGCCCGCGTATCCGGCGAAGATCCGCAGCGAGCCGAGCGCCGCGGCCAGCAGCTCCGGCGGCGCCTCCAGGTCCACCAGACCGATCGCCCCGTACACCCGTCGCCAGCCGAGCGGTCCCTCGTCGCCGGGGATCACCGCGACGCCGAGCGCCGAGTCGAGCGAGACGGGGCCGCCCTGGAAGACGACGTCCGGCTCAGCGGTCAGGTCGGCCCAGGACACGAGGATGTCACCGACACCGACCGGGGTCGGGCGGTTCAGGACCACGCCGAGCGAGCCCTCCTCGTCGTGGTCGAGGAGCAGCACCACCGCGCGGTCGAAATTCGGGTCCGCCAGGGCGGGTGTGGCCACGAGCAGTCGCCCTGTGAGCGAGGACACCTCGGTCATGGCAGAAATGATCCCGCATCTTCGCCCTCCGTGGGGACCAAGTGGAGCGCCGGGTGCGGAAGGGGGCCCGAGCGCAGCTCAGGGCGCACAGGTGCACGGAGAGCGCACGGTCCGGGAGGCACTTGCGGACGGTGACCCTCCGCAAGGCTCGGCAAGCAGAACGTGTTATAGCGGATTCATGACGTTCGTACACCCCCCGTAGCCTTACGGAAGGGGGGCACCTGCCCATTACCCTTTCGGTTGGCCCCCTGCCCGACCACTCCGGAACGCGAGATCCATGACCGGCACAGACGATGTCCTGCTTGTCCACGGCGGAACCCCGCTGGAGGGCGAGATCCGCGTCCGAGGCGCCAAGAACCTGGTGCCGAAGGCGATGGTCGCCGCGCTGCTCGGCAGCGGGCCCAGCCGGCTGCGCAATGTGCCCGACATCCGCGATGTGCGGGTCGTGCGGGGTCTGCTGCAGCTGCACGGTGTGACGGTCCGCCCCGGCGACGAGCCGGGCGAACTGATCCTGGACCCCACCCATGTCGAGAGCGCGAACGTCGCCGACATCGATGCCCACGCGGGCTCGTCGCGCATCCCGATCCTCTTCTGCGGCCCGCTGCTGCACCGGCTGGGCCACGCGTTCATTCCGGGCCTCGGCGGCTGTGACATCGGCGGACGGCCGATCGACTTCCACTTCGACGTGCTGCGGCAGTTCGGCGCGACGATCGAGAAGCGGGCGGACGGCCAGTACCTGGAGGCCCCGCAGCGGCTGCGCGGTACGAAGATCCGGCTGCCGTACCCCTCGGTGGGCTCCACCGAGCAGGTGCTGCTGACGGCCGTGCTCGCCGAGGGTGTCACCGAGCTGTCCAACGCGGCCGTGGAGCCGGAGATCGAGGACCTCATCTGCGTGCTGCAGAAGATGGGCGCGATCATCTCGATGGACACCGACCGGACGATCCGGATCACCGGTGTCGACCGGCTCGACGGTTACACGCACCGGGCGATCCCGGACCGCCTGGAGGCGGCCTCCTGGGCGTCCGCAGCGCTGGCGACCGAGGGCAACATCTATGTGCGCGGCGCACAGCAGCGCTCGATGATGACGTTCCTGAACACGTTCCGCCGGGTCGGTGGTGCCTTCGAGATCGACGACGAGGGCATCCGCTTCTGGCACCCGGGCGGCGCGCTGAACGCCATCGCTCTGGAGACGGACGTGCACCCCGGCTTCCAGACCGACTGGCAGCAGCCGCTGGTGGTGGCGCTGACGCAGGCCGCCGGCCTGTCCATCGTCCACGAGACGGTCTACGAGTCGCGGCTCGGCTTCACGTCCGCGCTCAACCAGATGGGCGCGCACATCCAGCTCTACCGCGAGTGCCTGGGCGGCTCCGACTGCCGCTTCGGCCAGCGGAACTTCCTGCACTCGGCGGTCGTGTCCGGGCCGACGAAGCTGCAGGGTGCGGATCTGGTCATCCCGGACCTGCGCGGCGGGTTCTCGTACCTGATCGCCGCGCTGGCGGCACAGGGCACGTCCCGGGTGCACGGCATCGACCTGATCAACCGTGGCTACGAGAACTTCATGGACAAGCTGGAGAAGCTGGGCGCGAAGGTGGAGCTGCCGGGCGGGTCGCTGGTCTGAGGGCGGGCGCCCGACGGTCAGGACCGACGCGGGGGTTCGGGGCACTGCCCCGGGCCCCCGCTTCTCGTTCGCCGACGCGGCTTGCACACGGCTCTTCACCGCCCAGGCTCGCGCAGGGCCCGGCAGTGGCCTCACAGCGGTCTCACAGCGGCCTTTCAGCGCATTTCTGAGGCCTGTACGCCGAAGGGCGGTCACCCTGGTCGGGGTGACCGCCCTCCGTCGTGCCTACGGGGCTTACTTGCCCTTGGCGGCTTCCTTGAGCTTCGAGCCCGCGGAGACCTTCACGCTGTAGCCGGCCGGGATGTTGATCGGGTCGCCGGTCTGCGGGTTACGAGCGGTGCGAGCGGCACGGTGGGTGCGCTCGAAGGTCAGGAAGCCGGGGATGGTGACCTTCTCGTCGCCCTTGGCGACGATCTCACCGACGGTCTCGGCGAGCGCGGCCAGCACGGCGTCGGCGTCCTTGCGGGTCACCTCGGCGCGGTCGGCCAGGGCGGCCACCAGCTCACTGCGGTTCATGTTGTTACTCCCGTGTTCTTCTTGCCTGTGAGGCGTGAGATCGAAGCCGATGCTGCCAGGGCCCTCGGACAGTCCCCGGACCCGGGTCTGACGTCAGACCCTCGCGCCCGAATATGCATCCTGCCCCCACCTGCGGCGGGAAAGCCAATCCGGCACCCTCCGGAGTCACACGAAAGCCGCCACTGCCTCGTCGTGGTGACGTTCCGTCGACTCCCTGAAGCGGCCCTCAGCAGATGCTGGAGCGCCCCCGGCGGGTCCACAGCGGGTGCGGGGTCCTGGGGGGCTCGCTGCCCGCCCACCCTAAAGGGGCGTTTGGGGCCCCGCGACCCGCGACGCGCCGTGGGGCAGGCCAACGTGGGGGGCACCACAGCCCCGGGCAGCCCCCGGCAGGGGCCGTGGCGGGTAAGGGAAGCGGTCGGTTCACATGGGGTTCCCCGGGCCTGTCACAGCGCCTCCGGCGGCCTTCGCGGCCGTGCGGACGGCCCCGGCGACCGCGCCCGCGACCTTGTCGTTGAAGACCGAGGGGATGATGTAGTTCCGGTTCAGCTCGTCCTCGGCGACCGTCTCGGCGAGGGCGCCGGCCGCGGCGAGCATCATCTCCGTGTTGACCGTGCGGGACTGAGCGTCCAGCAGGCCGCGGAAGACACCCGGGAAGACCAGCACGTTGTTGATCTGGTTCGGGAAGTCGGAGCGGCCGGTGGCGACAACTGCCGCGGTCTGGCGGGCGATTGCCGGGTCCACCTCGGGGTCCGGGTTCGCGAGCGCGAACACGATCGCGCCGTCCGCCATCGCCGCGACATCGTTGCCGTCCAGCACGTTCGGAGCGGAGACGCCGATGAAGACGTCGGCGCCGACGACGGCCTCCTTGAGCGTGCCGGTCATCGACTCCGGGTTGGTGTTGTCGGCGATCCAGCGCAGCGGCGAGTCGGGGTCGGCGGAGACCAGGTCCTCGCGGCCCGCGTGCACCACACCGTGGATGTCGGCGACGACGGCGTGCTTGACGCCTGCGGCGATGAGCAGCTTCAGGATGGCCGTACCGGCCGCTCCGGCGCCGGACATGACGACGCGTACGTCTCCGATTCCCTTACCCACCACGCGCAGTGCGTTGGTCAGAGCGGCCAGCACGACGATCGCGGTGCCGTGCTGGTCGTCGTGGAAGACGGGGATGTCGAGGGCCTCGCGCAGCCGTGCCTCGATCTCGAAGCAGCGGGGTGCGGAGATGTCCTCCAGGTTGATGCCAGCGAATCCGGGGGCGATCGCCTTGACGATCTCGACGATGGCGTCGGTGTCCTGGGTGTCCAGGCAGATCGGCCAGGCGTCGATGCCGGCGAACCGCTTGAAGAGGGCCGCCTTGCCCTCCATCACCGGCAGGGCCGCCATCGGGCCGATGTTGCCGAGGCCGAGTACGGCGGAGCCGTCCGTCACAACTGCGACGGAGTTGCGCTTGATGGTGAGACGGCGGGCGTCCTCGGGGTTCTCGGCGATCGCCATGCAGACCCGCGCCACACCGGGGGTGTAGATCATCGACAGGTCGTCACGGTTGCGGATGGGGTGCTTGGACGCCATCTCGATCTTGCCGCCGAGGTGCATCAGGAACGTACGGTCGGAGACCTTGCCCAGCACGACACCCTCGATGTCGCGCAGGCCTTCGACGATCTCGTCCGCGTGTGCGGTGGAGGAGGCCGCGATCGTGACGTCGATCCGCAGCTTCTCGTGACCGGAAGCGGTCACATCGAGGCCGGTGACCGACCCGCCGGAGGACTCCACGGCCGTGGTGAGCTGGGAGACCGCTGTGCCGCTCGCGGGCACCTCCAGCCTGACCGTCATCGAGTACGAGACGCTGGGCGCCGTTGCCATGGCCGAGTCCTTCGCTTTCCCTAGCTTCATTGCTGCGCGGCCGGGGCGCTCGCCTCGGACACGCTTCCCGATATTCGCACCTACTGACTGGTAGCCGGTAATGACTGCCACTGTTCGGAAAGTGTTTTCCACCATACGAGATTTGATCTCGTCCCGGAACCTCGGCAGCCGCCGGAGACGGCTGCCCGGAGCGGGCCACCAACAAAAACAGACCCGCGTCACCGGAAGGTGACACGGGTCTGTCTTTTTCACTTCAGCGGCACCGACCCGCCATGCTCGCCTCGCGGCAAGTGGTCGCTCGTAGCGACGAAGGTTGGGCCCGGGGGCTTGGATCGAGCCGGTGCCGACACCAGGCTAACAAAGTCCCCGGGATAAGTGATTCCCCCCTCGCAGGTTGACTTGTCCGTCAGTCCCTGAGCAGGTCCGGAACACCGTTCTCGTCGGGCAGGTCCCGCTCCCCCGAGACCACCGTGAGCTGCTGCGTCGCGCGTGTCAGCGCCACGTACAGCACCCGCAGACCGGCCGGCGACTCGTCGGCGATCTCCGCCGGCGAGACGACGACCGTGGCGTCGTACTCCAGACCCTTCGCCTCCAGGCTGCCGAGCGCCACCACCCGGTCGCCGAGCTCCGCGAGCCACTTGCGGGCCTGCGCGCGCCGGTTCATCGCGACGACGACACCCACCGTGCCGTCCACCTCGCCGAGCAGCCGCCGCGACTCCTCCCGTACGGCCCCGGCCAGATCGCCGTCGCGTACGGCCTCGAAGCGGGGCTGCACCCCCGTCGAACGGACCGCGGCCGGGGACTCCATCCCGGGCATCGCGAGCGCCAGGACCTTCGCCGCGAGCTCCGCGATCTCCGCCGGGTTGCGGTAGTTGACGGTGAGGGTGAAGCGGCGGCGCGGGCGCTTGCCGAGCGCCTCGTCGCGCGCCTCGGCCGCCTCGTCCGGATCGGACCAGGAGGACTGCGCCGGGTCGCCGACGATCGTCCAGGTGGCCGTCCGGCCACGGCGGCCGACCATGCGCCACTGCATGGGCGTGAGGTCCTGCGCCTCGTCGACGATGACGTGCGCGTACTCCGTGCGCTCTGCGGCCAGCCGCTCGGCCCGCTCACGCTGGGTCTCCTCGCGCTGCGGCATCAGCTCCTCCAGACCCGAGAACTGGTCCAGCGGATCGAACTCGCGCTTCCTCTTCGGCCGGTGCGGGGTGCCGAGCAACGTGTGCAGCTCGTCGAGGATCGCCACGTCGTGCACCGACAGGGGGCCCTGGCCGGCACTGTCGAGCCGCTTCAGCGAGCGGGCGAGGCGGCGCACCTCGCCCTGGTTGAGGACCCGGCGCGCCCAGCGGCCGAGCCGCTTCTCGTCGGCCATCGCGGCGAGCACCCCGCGCGGGGTGAGCTCGGGCCACCAGGCGTTCAGGAAGTCGACGAACGGCCTCTCGGTGGAGACGTCCTCGTCGAAGGAGGAGCGCAGTTCCGCGGCCAGCTCGGGGTCGGTGTAGCGGCCCCGGCCCGACGACTTGTTCCACAGGGCGTCCAGCAGCAGCCTGCGGGCGCGCGGGCGCAGCAGGTTGACCGGGGCGGTGCCGCCGAGGACGGACTGCCGGATGCGGTGGAGCTCGTCGGCGTTCAGCTCGACGCGGGCGCCGAAGGCGACCACACGCAGGTGGGTGGTGAGGGGGGCGGCCGTCCCGTCCCCGGCGCCGTCGGTGTCGTCCTCGTCACCGAATGACAGCTGGCCGTCCTCCCTGCCCTGTGGCGCGCCCGGGGTCCGCGGCTGCTCCAGCGCCCCGCGGGCCGCCTTGCGCAGCACCTGGAGCATCCGGGAGGAGCCCTTGATCCGGGCGACGGCCGGTTCGTCGTACGTGGTGGCGCCCTCGACGCCCGCCGCCTCGTCGGAGAGCGAGCCGACCGCGCGGATCGCGACCTGTCCCTCCTCGCCGAGCGAGGGCAGCACGCCTTCGGTGTACGCGACCAGCAGCGGGGTCGGCGAGACGACAAGGATGCCGCCCGCGTACCGCCGCCGGTCCTGGTAGAGCAGATACGCGGCGCGGTGCAGGGCGACGGCGGTCTTGCCGGTGCCGGGGCCACCGGAGACCTCGGTGACGGAGGCGGCGGGCGCCCGGATCACCAGGTCCTGCTCGGCCTGGATGGACGAGACGATGTCCCGCATGGTGTGGCTGCGGGCCTGGCCGAGCGCCGCCATCAGCGCGCCGTCGCCGATGACGGGCAGCTTGTCGCCGTCCTTGTACGCGGTCAGCTCCGGACGCATCAGGTCGTCCTCGACCCCGAGGACCTTGCGGCCCTTGGAGCGGATGACCCGGCGGCGTACCACCCGGCCCGGGTCCTTCGGCGTCGACCGGTAGAACGGCGCGGCAGCCGGTGCCCGCCAGTCGATGACCAGCGGCGCGTAGTCGGAGTCGAGGACCCCGATCCGGCCGATATGGAGCGTCTCCGCGATATCGGCCGTGCTGTCGTCGCGCACGGCGTCGTCGGCAGGCTCGACGGAGGTGAACGCGCCGTCCGGGCCACGCTCGCCGTCCTTGCCGAGCAGCAGATCGATCCTCCCGAAGAGGAAGTCCTCGAACTCGCTGTTCAGCCGGTTGAGGTGAATCCCGGCCCGGAACACCTGGGCATCGCGCTCGGCGAGCGCACCGGGCGTACCGACCTGGCCGCGTTTGACGGCATCGTTCATGAGAAATTCCGCCTCGTGGATCTTCTCCTCAAGGCGGTGATAAACACGGTCGAGATGTTCCTGCTCGACACCGATTTCCCGGTCCCGCAACGAATCGACAGCGGCATCCTGCGCGGCCACCGAGGCCCCCTTCTGACGTGCATTGGGCAGCCGTCAACCCTATGCGAAGGGGGCCCCGCCGCGCACCTGCCACGAGCACCGATATGGCTCGTCTGAGGTCTCGATTGTGCGTCGGACCCCGGCCGGGCGGTTATGCGTCGATGTCCACCAGCCGTTTGCCGTCGAAGGTGCGCACCTCGAAATGGTCGATGTCGGAGCGGTCCATCGCCGCGCCGCCGTGGACATAGAGCGCGGCCGAGTGCGGGGAGTCCTTGATGCCGTAGCCCCACTTCGGGACGGACCAGGAGGTGACGACCTCCTCCTCGCCGGTCTTGGAGACGGCGATCAGACTGCACTTCTCCGGCCCCGTGACGTTCTTGAGCTGTAGCACCGCGTGGGTGCCCCACGCCTTCTTCTCCATGCCGACCGTGGCGTCGACCTTGGTGGTGGGGTCGGTGGCCTGCACCTTCTCCGTCATGTGGTGGAAGAACGCGTCCTCGGCGGGGCTGGTGGGGTGCGGGTCGGCCGCCTGGTTCGAGCCGCTGTCGCCGCCGGTGGCCACGACGGCGACCACCGGACCGCCGATGATCAGCGCCGCGGCGGCCGCCACCAGATACATGCCGCGGCGGCGCCGCGCGGCCCGCCTGGTCGCGACCTCGTCGACCAGCCGGTCGAGCACCCGGGGGGCGGGCAGCTCGGGGACGTGCGGGACGGGGCGGGCGCCCGGTACGGCGGCGGGGGCTTCGGCGAGCATCGCGAGCATGGGTTCCATGCCGGCGAACTCGTCGAGATGGGCGGCGCAGAGCGCGCAGCCGGCCAGATGCTCCTCGAACGCGGAGGCCTCGGTGGCGTCCAGGATGCCCAGGACGTACGCACCGGCGGCGTCGTGCTCCGGCCCTTCGGAGGCTCCACCGGAGCCGGGGCCGTGGGCTGCGTCGAAGCCGCCGAAGCTGCTGGGCCCGCCGAAGCTGCTGGGGATTCCCGGGCGGCCGCGGGAACCTGTGGAGCCGGTGGGGCTGGAGGGACCGGTCGGCCGGGGCCCGAAAGGCTCCCACTCGTGGTCGCTCATGCCGTGATCCCCCTCTCTTCGAGTGCGAGCTTCATCGAGCGCAGTGCGTAGAAGACCCGGGACCGCACCGTGCCGCTGGGTATGCCGAGCACCTCGGCAGCCTCATTGACCGTACGTCCCTTGAAGTAGGTCTCGACCAATGCTTCCCGATGGGCGGGGGTCAAATCGTCGAGCGCATCCGAGAGCGTCATCAGCCACAACGCCTTGTCAATCTCGTCCTCCGCGGGAATGACCTCCAGCGGCGACGGATCGACCTCGTGCGGCCGGGCCTGCCGACTGCGGTGGCCGTCGATGACGATGCGCCGGGCGACCGTCACCAGCCAGGGGCGGACAGAGCCGGTCGCCCGGTTGAGCTGACCGGCGTTCTTCCAGGCACGGATGAGCGTTTCCTGCACCACGTCCTCGGCACGCTGACGGTCGCCGGCGACGAGACGGAGCACGTACGCGAGCAACGGTCCGGCGTGTTCGCGGTAGAGCGCCCGCATCAGCTCCTCGTCGGGGACGGCGGAGGGGGACGGGGGCGGTTCACTGCGATGTCGAGCCCTGTACGGACGGTCATCGGCCACGGCCGCATCCTTGCGCACCCGAACCTCCCGGTCGAGACCCTGTAGAGCTCCTTGGCCATCGAATACGGAGGCGGGCCCCGATCCATTCAACGCAGTTCCAAGATTTTTTACGTGGTGAGCTCCGCCGGGACCGTGGCCTTGGCCGCCCGGCGCCGGTGCCGGGCCACCCGCTCCCGGTTCCCGCACACCTCGCTGGAGCACCAGCGGCGCCGCCGCCCCCGTGACGTATCGAGGTAGAGCCGTCGGCAATTGTCGCCCTCGCAGCGACGGAGCCCGGCCCGCGCCACCGGGTCGGTCAGTAGCTCCACGACGTCGCGGGCGACCGCGGACAGCAGCGCCCGGCATTCGGGTTCGGTGCTCAGTGCCCGTACCAGCAGCCCGTTCCGGGCGCGCACGGCCTGCACTCCAGGCGGGGCCCCGGCGGCGAGTTCATTGACGCGTTCCAGCGCGCCGCCGGCGTCGCGGCCGCCGAGCTCGGCGGTCAGCAGCCGGTCGACGCCTGTGCGCAGCTGCCGGAAGCTCGCCAGCCAGGTGTCGTCGACGGCGTCGAGGCGGGTGTCCTCCGGTACGAGTCCGGTGGCCACCAGCCAGTCGGCGAGCCGGTCCGCCCCGTCGAGCAGTTCGCAGGCGCCGGAGGTGCCGATCCCCGTCGCCACCAGGTCCAGGCAGAGCCGCCCGGAGTCGAACCGCCAGTCGTACGAGCCCTTGCCCGCCGCCATGCGCATGTCACCGCCTCGGGGTCACCGGTGGTAGCCACCACCAGAGTGCCCGTCGCCGGCCCGGCCCGGAACCCCTCCCACCGTCCGGGTCGTGGCCGGGCTCCCCAGTACGGTGAGGACATGAGCGACGATCTTCGGGAGGCCGCGTTCTCGGCCGGCCCCCTGCTGCTGCGGCCCTGGTGCCGGGACGACATACCTGCGCTGGTCGAGGCCTACCGCGATCCCACGATGCGCGACCGGCTGCAGGATCTCGTCACGGACGAGGCGGACGCGGAACGCTGGCTGCGAGTCCAGACCGAGGGCCGGGAGTCCGGCACCCGGTTCAGCTTCGCCGTCGTCGACACGGACCTCGACGGCCGACCGGTCGGCGATGTGGCGCTGAAGTACCCGGCGCCCGGCTCCGGTTCGGCCGAGGTCGGCTACTGGACGGCGGCGCGGGCGCGGGGCCGCGGACTCGCCCCGCAGGCGGTCGAGGCGCTCACCGGCTGGGCGTTCACCGCTTTCGCCGACGACGGTCTGCGCCGGCTCGACCTGCTCCACCAGGAGGACAACCGCGCCTCGTGCCGGGTCGCCGTGAAGAGCGGGTACGCCTTCGCGGAGATCCTCCCGGCCCGCCCGCCGTGGCCGCTCGACGGGCACCGCCATGTCCGGGAGGCGGACTAGTACTCCAGCAACTAGGTGTGTTGTCCGGGCCGGCTGTCAGCCGGCCGACGGCCGGTCGACCGGTCCCTCGACCGGACCGTCGTGCAGGATCCGCTGGAACAGCCGGTGGTCGCGCCACTCACCGTTGATGTGCAGATAGCGCGGAGCCGTACCGATCACCTCGAAGCCGGACTTGGCGAGCACCCGCTGCGACGCCGCGTTGTCGAGCAGGGTCGAGGCCTCCACCCGGTGCAGCCGCAGCACGTCCCTGGCCGCCGCGCAGACCTGCGCCACGGCTGCGGTGGCAAGCCCCCGACCCACGTACGCGACATCGACCCAGTAGCCGAGACTGGCGCTGCGAAACGGCCCCAGCACGATGTTGGTGAGCGTGAACCCGCCCATCGCCCGGTCGTCGGCGTCGGCGAGCACCCACGGCATCACACGCCCCGCCTCACGGTCCGCCAGCAGCCCGGCCAGGCGCTCCTGCTGCCCCTTCTCGGTGTAGAAGACGTCGGGACGCACGGGTTCCCAGGGCTGCAGGTACGCGCGGCTGCGGGTCAGCGAGTCGGCGAGACAGGCGGCGTCGGCCATGGTGGCGGGACGGAGTCGTACCTCCGTGTCGAGCAGGTGGATGTCGGTAGTCATTCCTGCACGGTAACGCCTCAGGAGTCCGCGTACTTGGCGTCCGCCGCCGCCGGGTCCAGCGCCAGCCGGTAACCGCGCTTGACGACCGTCTGGATCAGCCGGGGCACACCGAGCGCCGTACGCAGCCGGGCCATCGCGGTCTCCACCGCGTGTTCGTCCGTACCGCTGCCGGGCAGTGCGCGCAGCAGGTCGGCCCGGGCCACCACCCAGCCCGGCCGGCGGGCCAGGCTGTGCAGCAGGGCCATGCCGGCGGGCGGCACAGAGCGCAGTTCGTCGTCGACGAGCACCGCGTGACCGCGGATCTCGACCCGGTGCCCGGCGACCGGCAGCGTACGGGCGCCGCCGGGCAGTTCGCGGCACAGCAGCTGGACGAGCGGGCCGAGCCGGAAGCGCTCCGGCTGGATGGTGCCGATGCCGCGGGCCTGCAGCGGCAGTGCGGTGACCGGGCCGACGCAGGCCGAGACGACTTCGCCCTGGAGGGCGCCCAGGATCTCCGGGAGCAGCCCGCGCTTCCCGGCCCGGTTCAGGAAGGAGGCTGCGGCCGGGGCGCTGGTGAAGGTGAGCGCGTCCAGGCCGCGGGCGGCGGTGATGTCGAGCAGCCGGTCGAGCGGGGCGAGGTCCTCGGGTTCCATCCAGCGGTAGACGGGTACGACGACGACTTCGGCGCCGCCCGCCCGGAGCGACTCGACGAAGCCCGGCAGTGGTTCGCCGTGCAGCTGGAGTGCGATGCGGCGGCCCTCGACGCCTTCGTCGAGGAGCCGCTCCAGCACCTCGGCCATGGACTCGGAGCCGGGCGACCAGGCTTCGGTGAGCCCGGCGGCCCGGACGGCGCCCTTCACCTTCGGGCCGCGGGCCAGCAGTTCGACCGTGCGCAGCCGGTCCAGCAGCCGGTCGCCGATGCCCCAGCCGTCGGCGGCCTCGATCCAGCCGCGGAAGCCGATCGCGGTGGTCGCGACCACCACATCGGGGACCTGGTCGACGAGTTCCTCGGTGGCGGTGAGAAGTTCACGGTCGTCGGCGAGCGGCACGATCCGCAGGGCGGGCGCGTGCACGACGGTGGCACCCCGTCGCTGCAACAGGGTGCCGAGTTCGTCCGCTCGGCGTGCGGCGGTCACCCCGACTGTGAAACCCGCAAGGGGCCCGTGCTGTTCGTCGTCGCGCATATGGTCTACCGGCTCTCGTCCCGCTGCTGCTCGTTGATGCGGAGAACCGAGACTGCCAACGAAGCGTGACAGGCTCGGTTCACCTGCATTTCCCGCCCGTTACGTCGTGTAGACGCCGGACGGTCATGATCACACCTCGGCGTAGCTGAGCTGCGGCTTCACGGAGACGGCAGCGGCGCGGCGAAGGTATACCGCCCAGGTGACGGTGAAACACACCCCGTAGAAGGCGAGGAAGGACCAGAAGGCCGCCGTGCCCGTGCCCGCGGCCTGGAAGGACTGCCGGAACGCGAGGTTGATGGCGAGCCCGCCGAGCGCGCCGACGGCGCCGATCAGTCCCATGGCCGCCCCGGACAGCCGTCGCCCTTGAGCCGCGGCCTCCTCGCCGCGCAGCCCCTGGGCGATCGCCTTCGCGTGGAAGATGCCGGGGATCATCTTGTACGTCGATCCGTTGCCCAGCCCGGTCAGCACGAAGAGGGCGATGAACCCCACAAGGAACACGGCGAGCGACTCGATCCCGGAGGCGTACACGACGACTCCGGTCGCTGCGGCCATCGCGGCGAAGTTCCACAGGGTGATCCGGGCGCCGCCGTAGCGGTCGGCGAGCCACCCTCCCGCGGGCCGGATCAGCGAGCCGAGCAGCGGGCCGACGAAGGTGAGCGAGGCGGCCTGCAGCGGGGTCCGGCCGAACTGGGTCTGCAGGACGAGACCGAAGGCGAAGCTGTAGCCGATGAAGGAGCCGAAGGTGCCGATGTAGAGCACCGACATGATCCAGGTGTGCGGATCGCGGACGGCGCCCTTCGCGGCCCCGGTGTCGTTCTGCACGGGGGCCAGGTTGTCCATGAAGGACGCGGCGCACAGGGCGGCGACGACGATCAGGGGCACGTACACGGCGAGCACGATCCGCGGGTGGGTGGCGCCCGCCGTGCCGATCACCAGCAGCCCGACGAGCTGCACGACGGGTACGCCGATGTTGCCGCCGCCCGCGTTGAGCCCGAGCGCCCACCCCTTCTTCCGGAGCGGGAAGAAGGCGTTGATGTTCGTCATCGACGAGGCGAAGTTCCCGCCGCCGATCCCGGCGAGGGCGGCCACCACGAGGAACGTGGTGTACGAGGTCCCGGGCTCCATCACCAGGTACGCGGCGACGGTCGGCACCAGGAGGGTCAGGGCGCTGACCACCGTCCAGTTCCGCCCGCCGAACCTCGCGACGGCGAACGTGTACGGGACCCGGACCAGGGCCCCGACCAGCGTCGCCGTCGAGATCAGGAAGAACTTCCCGGCCGGGTCGACTCCGTACTCCGGTCCCATGAACAGCACCATCACCGACCACAGGGTCCAGATCGAGAACCCGATGTGCTCGGAGAGCACGGAGAACCACAGATTCCGGCGGGCGATCCGCTCGCCCTTCTCCTGCCAGAAGATCTCGTCCTCCGGCTCCCACTGCTCGATCCACCTGCCGGCCATCACGCCTCCACGGTTCGCGTTCCACGGGTGTCGGGTCGTCTGCCTCGACGCTAGGGAGCGCGCGTTTCGGTGCGGTGCTGCGAGGTGACCGGTGGGCAACCTTGCTCTCACCGGGCCGGGGGCGGACCGGTGAGGTGAGGACCGGTCACTGCGGGGCCGGTGCGTTCTTCCTTCTCGCGGACGCGCCGGTGGGCCACAGCCGGGGACTGCGCTTCGCCGCGACGTCCTCGACCCAGCCGACCGCGAGGATCATCAGCGCCAGCAGCGGCCAGACCAGGAGCAGCATCAGTTCCGCGTACGAGGAGTCGATGTACGTACCGAGGTGGTCATCGACCCAGGGGATGTTCCACAGCTGGTCGATGAGCGGCGAGGTCGCCATGATCAGCAGGTTGTGCCAGAGGTAGATCGTCACCGCGCGGTTGTTGGCGAGGGTGATCAGGCTGTCCCACCGGGCCAGCCTGCCGGGGAGTCGCTGCCAGGACGGTGCGTACTGGAGCAGGATCGCGCAGAAGCCGAGCGACCAGGCCGCCTGGGCCAGCGGGATCTCGTCGAGGTTCCAGCCCTCCTGCGTCAGATGTCCCGAGGCCCACCACAGTCCGAACGCCATCAGGAGCGCGGCGAGCGAGACCGCCAGATAGCGCGGGACCTTCTGCAGAAGTCCGTCGTGGTGGGCGAAGCCGAGGATCCAGCAGGAGCCGAACACCGCGAAGTCGACGAGCCCCTCGCCGGTCTCCCCGGGCACGGTGACCAGTCCGGTGCCGATCACGGCGGTGAGACCGAGCGGGGCGAGCAGTGTCGCCCAGGGCAGCTTGCGGAAGGCCTTCAGCAGCAGCGGCGAGGCGAGCACGAACCAGAGGTAGGCGCGGATGTACCAGAGCGGTCCGGCGGCCTGGTCCGCCCAGGACTCCTCCAGGAAGCCGCCCGGCGAGCCGCTCTCCCACGGATACGGCGGGGCGCCGACCGGGAGGAGGTAGCAGCCCAGCTTGATGAACCACCAGATGCCCTCCTCCTTCAGGGGCTTCCAGCCGAGGACGAACATGACCGGGACGACGACCGCGGCGAACGCCCACATCGGGGGCAGCAGACGGCGGAGCCGGGCACGCACGACGGCCGGGGCGGGGCGGTCCAGCGAGCGCGCCATCAGCGAACCCGCGAGGGCGAACATGACGCCCATGGAGGGGAACACCACCGTCAGCCAGGCCCAGCCGAAGATGTGGAAGACGACGACACGGACAAGGGCGACGGCGCGCAGCAGGTCGAGGTAGCGGTCGCGGCCCGGCCTCCTCGGGGCGGCCGGAGCGGCCGCCTCCGGTACCGGTGCGGCGGACTGGGCCGGCACCGGGACCGGGTGGGACGGGGGGAATGCCGGGGTGTAGCTGCTCGTCATGCGACGGGCCTCCGCTCGTTGCTGCGCCCGCGCTGGCTCACCATCGCGCCGGGCGCCTCCACCACTCCCGTACGGCGAAGCTTCTGCCAGCGCAGCCGGCCGCCGGTGAGCGCGGTGATCCAGGACTGGAGCAGCACCACGTACATGAGCTGCCGGTAGAGAATCTGCTGGAGGGGCAGCGAGATCAGATGCGTCATGCGTTCCCTGTCGAGCCGGAAGGCGTACGCGGCGCAGACGGCCTGCACCGCGAGGACACCCAGCCAGGCGCCGATGGTCTTCTCGGTGGGGCCGAAGACCAGTCCGTACAGCAGGAAGACGTCGATGAGAGGCGCGAGCAGCGGGGCGACGACCATGAACAGGGCGACGAACGGCAGTCCGACGCGCCCGAAGCGGCCGGACGGGCCGCGCTCGACGACGGCGCGGCGGTGCTTCCAGATCGCCTGCATGGTGCCGTACGACCACCGGTACCGCTGCGACCACAGCTGCTGCACGGTCTCCGGCGCCTCGGTCCAGGCGCGGGCGTTCTCCGCGTAGACGACCTGCCAGCCGTCGCGGTGCAGTGCCATCGTGACGTCGGTGTCCTCGGCGAGGGTGTCCTCGCTCATGCCGCCGATCCGGTCCAGTGCGTCGCGGCGGAAGGCGCCGACCGCGCCGGGGATGGTCGGCATGCAGCGCAGCATGTCGTACATCCGGCGGTCGAGGTTGAAGCCCATGACGTACTCGATGTGCTGCCAGGCGCCGATCAGCGAGTCGCGGTTGCCCACCTTGGCGTTCCCGGCGACGGCGCCGACCTTGGGGTCGGCGAACGGCTGGACCAGTTCGCGGACGGTGGCCGGTTCGAAGACCGTGTCGCCGTCCATCATCACCACGATGTCGTGACGGGCGTGCGCGATGCCGTTGTTGAGGGCGGCGGGCTTGCCGGCGTTGCGCTGGCGGATGACGCGGACGTTCGGCAGCCGCATCGCCTCCACGATGTCCGCCGTGCCGTCCGTCGAGCCGTCGTCGATGACGATGATCTCGATGGGATGCTCGCTCGCCACCAGGGAACGCACGGTGTTGGCGATGCATTCGCGTTCGTTGTACGCCGGCACGAGCACCGAGACGGGGCGGTGGAACGCGGGCCCCCAGCTGAAGTCCCTCCTGCGGACCTTCCGGGAGTGCAGGAAGGACAGCAGCAGCATCAGTCCGAAGCGGACGAGGACGAGCACCCCGATGACGGCGAGCCCGGCCACCAGTACGTCGGTGAGTTTCTCCGAGAGGTCGACGGCGTAGACGAACGCCTTGCCCTTCCACAGTGCGAACCCGGTCACGGGGGTGTGCGCGCTGGGGGCGCCGAGGGCGGTGGTGAGGTTGGTGAACGTGTAGCCCTCCT
This sequence comes from Streptomyces sp. NPDC005181, assembly GCF_040608395.1. NCBI lineage: Bacteria > Bacillati > Actinomycetota > Actinomycetes > Kitasatosporales > Streptomycetaceae > Streptomyces > Streptomyces sp. NPDC005181. Next base: position 62,881 of record NZ_JBEXID010000016.1, on the reverse strand, counting down.
GCTGCATCCGCGGCAGGAAGTCGCCCAGGGCGGCCACGGTCTGGGACCGGTCGCCGCCGGAGTCGTGCATCAGGATGACGGCGCCCTTGCCACCCTTGGGGGTGGCCTGCTCGATGATCGCGGGGACGCCGGGTCGCTTCCAGTCCTCGCTGTCGGTGTTGTTGACGACGGTGAGGTAGCCACGCGTGCCGACGTACTGGGTGACCGGCCACGACTTGTTGTCCATGGCATCGGCGAACGACGAATACGGCGGCCGGAACAGGGACGTACGGATGCCTGCCGCACCCGCCAGCACCAGTTGGTTCTGGGACAGCTCCCAGTCGATGCGGGAGTGCGACTGGTAGGAGAGGTCGGGGTGGTTGAACGTGTGCACCCCGACCTCGTGCCCCTCGTCGACCATGCGCTGGACGAGGTCGGGGTAGCGCGAGGCCATCGTTCCGGTGACGAAGAAGACACCATGCGCGTCGTACTTCTTCAGCGTGTCCAGGACCCGCGGGGTCCACACCGGGTCCGGTCCGTCGTCGAAGGTCAGCACGATCCGGTGATCGGGGATGCGCAGCGTCTTGGCGGGCGCGGTGGCCTTCCGGGCGTCGATGACCGGACCGCCGTCGAGGATCGCGTCGGGCACATGGTCGGTGGGCGCCGGGGCCTGGACCCGGTGGTCCGCGAGGATTTCGCTGTGCACGTAACCGCGCAGCATCAGCATGGCGAGCAGGGCAACGAGAAACACGGATGGCAGCAGATAGCGCATGGGGATCCTGCGCCGCTGGTTCCGCTTCTGTCGGTTGTGCCTGCCCCGCGAGGCGGGGATGGTCATTTACTGGGCGCCTTCTTGCTCTTGCACAGGAGGATCCGGGGACTCGACGGGCGGTGTCGGCGTCCCGGTGGGACCGGGATCGACGGGCGGCGTCGTGGTGGCGGCGGGCGGCTCGGGGGTCGGGGTCCCCGGTTGGGGCTTCGTGCCCCCGCCGGTGGCGGTATTGTTCTTGGGCGGTACGGTGGCGGGCTTCGACGGGTCCTTGCCGGGCGCGGACGCGCTGCCGGAACGGGCGCCGGCCGACGGCGTCGCATTGCTGCCGACCCTGTGTTCGGGCTCCGTGACGCCCGGTGTCGCGCCCACCGGCACGACCGTGTCCGCGCTGCCCGACGGAGCGGGCAGCGCCGGAACCTCCTCCGCCTTCTTGTGCTGCTTCTGACCCGAGAGCGGCAGCCACGGCGCGCTGGAATTGCCGCCGAGCAGGGCGACGACCAGCGTCACCGCGTAGCAGGCGCAGACCGCGGCAAGGACCCAGCCCAGACGCCTGAACGTCTTGCTGCGCCGGCCGCTCTCGTCGACGAAGACCGGACCGTCGGAGCCTTCGGGGGCTCCGGGTTCGGCAGTTAGTTCGGAGAGCTGACGTCCGAGACCGTCGAGCTGGACGGTGACATCGTTCGGCTCGTGCGTGTGCCCGGTACGGGCACCTTCACGCCAATTTTCCACAGGTGTAGGCACATCCCCCACTCAGAAAAACGGGTGCGCACGTTTGAGCCAGTTACGTACCGACGGACCTGGGCCCCCACCCGGTCCGTGCGCCCCCCAGCACCTTGCACCCGGAGGATGAATGTAGCGCACGAAGCTGACGAAATTGTCCCTGAACGAGTGATGCCCAGGATGAGAGATGTACCGATTTCACACAGCCTGCGAATGGAAGGCAGATCCGCCCCTACATGCACAATCCACATGTATCTGTCCCGGAGTTGAGCCAATGCTGGTCAGCAATGGGCCAACATGCCACTTCAGGACACCTGCAGCGTCAACACGCCTGCGACATGAATGCCAGATCTCCCTCGGGAAGCCAGCTCCCGGCAGGTACCTTCAGCCCCCGTTCCGCCGCCGTCACCCCTGCCGCAACCCGCCGCAACGCATCGACCCCCGGATGCTTCAGACCCTTGCGCCACACGAGCGATACCGGTGACAACGGCACGGGGTCGACCAGCGGCCGCACGACCATCCCCGGCACCTCGATGAACTCGGTGCTCGCCAGCACCGACCAGCCCTGCTTGCGCACCACCCGCACGAACTCCTCTTCCCCCACGATCTCCGGGAAGGGCGCCACCAGTTCGATCCCTCGCCCCGCGAACAGCCGCTCCGCGAGGTCGGTCCACTCCGCCGTGGCCGGGTTGCCCGCCGCTGCGTACAGCCGCTCCCCCGCCAGCGCCGCCATCGGGACCTGGGCGAGCGACGCCAGACGATGGTCGTCGCGCAGCAGGACGGTCAGCCGCTCGAAGCAGACCGGCTGATGCGCCAGCCCCGCCCGTACCGCCGGATCGAGCCCTGCCACCCGACCGAAGGAGACATCGAGCCGCCCCGCCAGGATCTCCGCCGCCGCCCCCGTCAGCCCGCTCAGATAGCGCGCCACGAACTCCACCCCCGGCGCCTCGCCGCGGGCCAGCCCGAGCAGCCGGTGGCCCGTCCCGACCGGGGCACTGACGTCGACCAGCAGCGGGCGCGTCTGCACCGCCCAGGCGGCGCGGAGGTCGTCATGGGCGGCGATCACCCGGCGGGCGTGCGGCAGCAGCCGTTCGCCGTCGGGTGTGAGGGAGACCTGCCGGGTGGTCCGTACGAACAGCTCCGCACCGAGCTCGCGCTCCAGCCGTCGGATGTCGCGGCTGAGTGCCTGCTGGGCGAGGTAGAGGCGGGCGGCGGCGCGGGTGAAGTGCAGCTCCTCGGCGACGGTGACGAAGGCGCGCAACAGCCGGGGATCGATATCGGAGGAGGTCACGGGCCGAACTTACAACGAATATGCGTGAATGGGTGCGGAGCAGGTGTTGGACCGCACCGGCCGGGCACCGCGAGGGTTGAGCCATGCCGTACGACACGCCCACCACGCCCGTGCACGCCGTCTCCGGCGACCTGCTGGTGATCGCCCCGCGCACCGACGCCCCCGCCCGCCGGGCCTCCACCAACCCGTACCGCCGCCTGCTCTCCACCCCCGGCGCCCGCGCCTTCACCACCGGCAATCTGATCGCCCGGCTGCCGATGGGGATGTTCAGCGTCAGCGCCGTCATCATGATCGCCGGGTCGCGCGGCTCGTACGCCCTGGCCGGAGCGGTCACCGCGACCGGACTCGCCGCGACCGCCGTGGTCGCGCCCTGGACGGCCCGGCTCGTCGACCGGTACGGCCAGGCCAGGATCGCCGTGCCCGCCACCGCGATCGCCGCGCTCGGGTCGCTCGCGCTGCTGCTCTGCGTGCACTACGACGCCCCGGCCTGGACACTCTTCGCCGCCTACGCCGCCACCGCCACCACCCCCAACACCGGTGGCATGTCCCGCGCCCGCTGGGCCCATCTGCACCGCGGCGACCCGGCCGCCCTGCACACCGCGAACTCCTTCGAACAGGCCGCCGACGAACTGTGCTTCATGCTCGGCCCCGCCCTCGCCGCGCTCCTGTGCGCGGCGCTCTTCCCGGAGGCCGGGACGCTGATCGGCACAATCCTGCTGATGACCGGCGTGCTGATCTTCGCCGCTCAGCGCGCCACGGAACCCCCGGTGGCGCCCCGTACCCGGGCAGGCTCCCCGCTGCGCACCGGCGGCATGCCCGCGCTGCTCGCCACTTTCCTCGCCACCGGCGCGGTCTTCGGCGCCATGGAGGTCGTCACGATCGCGCACGCCGGGGGCGCGATCCTGGCGCTTCAGGCAGGCGGCTCGTGCGTGGCGGGACTGCTGTACGGATCACTGCGCCCGGCCACGGACACCCGGCGCCGGCTGCTGTGGTGCCTGGCCGGGATGACCGCGCTGATGTCCCTGCCGCTGCTCGCCGCCTGCTCGACCGATTCGCTGCTCACGCTGGCCGGCGGTCTGCTGCTGGCGGGCGCGGCCACGGCGCCGACGATGGTCACCGGGATGACGCTGGTGCAACGGCTGACCCCCGAGGGCCGGTTGAACGAGGGCATGACGCTCCCCGTCACCGCGCTGCTGGGCGGAATAGCGGCCGGTTCGGCGGCCGGCGGCTGGATGGTGGAGCACATGGGGGCGGTGACGGGGTACGTCGTCCCGGTGTGCGCGGCGGGACTCGCCCTGGCCGTCGCAGCGGCCGGAATCCGCCGGACATGAACCCGGAGATCACCCCGGACACGAACGAGGACCCCGCTGCCGGTGGGCAACGGGGTCCTCGTTCACATGGGAATTGTGGAGATGGCGGGAATCGAACCCGCGTCCAACGGTGCAGAATCAGGGCTTCTCCGTGTGCAGTTCGCTGCGCTTTTCTCGGCCCCGGAGATCACGCGAACAAGCCTCCGACAGGCCCAGCCACTGTTTGATTTCCTTCCAGGCCCCGTGACCGGGCCTAGAAGTTTAGATCCCTTGATGATGCCAGGATCCGGGTCGGGATCACCCCCGGGCTGACACTTCGCAAGTCGCTACTTAGGCAGCGAGGGCGAAGGAATCGCGCTTGGAATCGGCGATTATTGGTTGCGACATATGGTTTACGAGATCATTGCCGCTTCCTCGACACGCTTCCCCTGCTTCGACATCCGCTGTCGAAACCGATCATCCCCATGTTGTTTTTTCAAAGGCGCACCCGCTGTGAGGTCCAGTGCCATCGTACGTGACCAACGCACGACGGTGCCAGCCTATTCCTGTCCGAGCGCGCTCAGGCGCTCCGCTGACGCCGTCGGACCGCCGAAATCGCGCGGTTCGTCTCCCGCAGGTCCTGCTTCTCCCGCAGCGTCTGCCGCTTGTCGAACTCCTTCTTGCCCTTGGCGAGCGCGATCTCGACCTTGACCCGGCCGTCCTTGAAGTACAGCGCGAGCGGCACGATCGTGTGCCCGGTCTCCTGCGACTTCGACTCCAGCTTGTCGATCTCGGCCCGGTGCATCAGCAGCTTGCGCTTGCGCTTGGCGGAGTGGTTGGTCCATGTGCCCTGCACGTACTCGGGGACATGGATGTTGTGCAGCCACGCCTCGTGCCGGTCGATCTGGACGAAGCCGTCCACCAGCGAGGCCCGGCCCAGCCGCAGCGACTTGACCTCGGTGCCCATCAGCACGAGACCGCACTCATAGGTGTCGAGGATGTGGTAGTCGTGCCGCGCCTTCTTGTTCTGCGCGATGAGCTTGCGCCCTGTGTCCTTTTCCTTAGCCATAGTGCGGCCATTTTCGCACTACGACCCACCCCCGAGGCCACTCAATACTGTCTCGCCCCGCTGCAGGGCCCGGGAGGAGACCGCCAGGTCCGGCGTGATGCCGTGCCCGTCGACGCTGCGCCCCGCCGGGGTGCGGTAGTGGCCGACGGTCAGCTCGGCGACCGAGCCGCCCGCGAGCTTGCTGGGCATCTGGACCGAGCCCTTGCCGAAGGTCCGCGAGCCGACGGTGACAGCGCGGCCCCGGTCCTGGAGGGCGCCGGTGAGCAGCTCGGCCGCGCTCATGGTGCCGCCGTCGACGAGGACGACGAGGGGCCGTACGGTGTCGCCGCCCGGCTCGGCGTAGAGGGCGCGCTGCTCGCCGTGCACGTCGTACGTGGCGACAAGCCCGCCGTCGAGGAACGCGGAGGCGGCGACCACGGCCTCGGTGACCAGGCCGCCCGGATTCCCGCGGAGATCGAGCAGCACCCCGGCGCCCGCGGGTGCGCTCCGGACGGCGTCGCGCACCTTGGCGCCGGAACCCTTGGTGAACGAGTCGACCTTGATCAGTACAGCTGCGGAGGAATCGGAACGGTCCGGTCCGAGCTTCTGGACGGTGACGGCCTCGGTGGTGAGCCGGGCCCGGGTCAGCGTCAGCGCCCTCGTCGGGCCGGTGGCGCCGCGCTGGACGCCCAGTACGACGGTGGTACCCGCGGCAGCGCTCGTACGGTCCCCGCGCAGCAGGGCGACGACCTCGGAGACGGGGCGTCTGTCGACCCGGTGGCCGTCGATCGTACGGAGCAGGTCGTCCCGCTCGATACCGGCCCGGTCGGCGGGGCCGCCCGGCTGGACCCGAGCCACGGCGACCAGCCCGTCGGCCGAGCGCCTCGCGGCCAGTCCGACGCCCGTGTACGAGCCGTCGAGGGCCTGCTCGAACTCCTCGTACTCCCGCTCGTCGTACACCGCGCCCCAGCGGTCCCCGCTGCGACTGACGACCTCCTCGGCCGCCGCCGTGGCGGACTTGCCGTCGGCCAGCGCCTCGGCGGCGGCGTGGGCGACCTCGTCGCGGTCGGCGGTGGAGGCGACGGCGCGGGCTTTTATCGCGGCGCTCGCTCCGTCCCCGTGCGGCAGCGATCCCGTGGCCGCCGCGGTGGCCAGGACGCTAGCGAAGACCAATGTCAGCGCCGCCCCGCGGCAGAGACCGCGGGGCCCGAAACCGTGCGTAGGGCCCGACATGGCGATGAGTCTAGGACAACACTCCGAGGGCGCACGGCTGGTTCACCGCACGCCCCACGGGGCGCTTGTCACACCTTCAGATACTTGCGGAGCGCGAAGAGCGCGGCAACGGCGGGCATCAGGAGGCCGATCGCAAGGACCAGCGGCAGCTTGGTGAAGACCGCGTCCCAGCCGATGAAGTCGATCAGATTCAGCTTCGACTGGAGGGCCAGGCCGCCGTCGATCAGGAAGTACCGCCCGGCCAGCAGCATGACGCAGGCAAGCACGCCACCGATGAGCCCGGCGAACGCGGCCTCCATGATGAACGGCATCTGAATGTAGAACCCGGACGCGCCGACGAGCCGCATGATGCCCGTCTCGCGGCGCCGGCTGAACGCCGATACCCGCACGGTGTTCACGATCAGCATCAGCGCAATGACCAGCATCAGCGCCATCACGAAGAGCGCGGCCACATTCATGCCGTTCATCAGCCCGAAGAGGTTGTCCAGGATGGATCTCTGGTCCTGGACGGACTGCACCCCGGCGCGGCCCGCGAAGGCGGTGGCGACGACCTTGTACTTCTTCGGGTCGTGCAGCTTGACACGGAACGACTCCTGCATCTGGTCCGGCGTGATGTTGCCGGCCATCGGCGAGTCGCCGAACTGCTCCTGGTAGTGCTTGTACGCCTGGTCGGCCGACTCGTATTCGACCTTCTCGACGGCGCTCATCTTCCCGAGGTCGGTCTCGATCTCCTTCTTCTGCTCAGCGGTGACGGCGCCCTTGGAGCAGTTGGCCGCCGACTCCGCGTCGTTCTTGCTGCAGAGGAAGATCGAGACGTTGACCTTGTCGTACCAGTAGTCCTTCATCGTGCTGACCTGCTCGCGCATCAGCAGCGCGCCGCCGAACAGGGCGAGCGAGAGGGCGACGGAGACGACGACGGCGAAGGTCATCGTGAGATTGCGACGGAGACCGACGCCGATCTCCGACAGGACGAACTGGGCGCGCATGGCGTCCTTTCAGTACTCGATGCTCAGCGGGTCCGGCGCGGCCGGATCCGCTCAGTGCTGGTAGCCGTAGACGCCGCGGGCCTGGTCGCGTACGAGACGGCCCTGCTCGAGCTCGATGACGCGCTTGCGCATCTGGTCGACGATGTTCTGGTCGTGGGTCGCCATGATGACGGTGGTCCCGGTCCGGTTGATCCGGTCCAGCAGCTTCATGATGCCCACGGAGGTCTGCGGGTCGAGGTTGCCCGTCGGCTCGTCCGCGATCAGCAGCATGGGACGGTTCACGAACGCCCGCGCGATCGCCACGCGCTGCTGCTCACCACCGGAGAGCTCACCGGGCATCCGGTCCTCCTTGCCGCCGAGACCGACGAGGTCGAGGACCTGCGGTACGGCCTTGCGGATCTCGCCGCGCGGCTTGCCGATGACTTCCTGGGCGAACGCCACGTTCTCCGCAACAGTCTTGTTGGGGAGCAGCCGGAAGTCCTGGAAGACCGTGCCCAGCTGGCGGCGCATCTGCGGCACCTTCCAGTTGGACAGGCGCGCGAGGTCCTTGCCGAGGACATGGACCATGCCCTGGCTGGCACGCTCCTCGCGGAGGATGAGTCGCATGAAGGTGGACTTGCCGGAGCCGGAGGAGCCCACCAGGAAGACGAACTCGCCCTTCTCGATATCGAGAGACACATCCCGTAGAGCGGGACGGCTCTGCTTCGGGTAGGTCTTGGAGACGTTGTCGAATCGGATCACGGATGCACCACGGTCGGCCGGGAGTAGGTGTGCGTGACCATACGCGAACCGGGCTGAGGCGTGCAGGCGCGCGTCCGCTGATGGGCGATTTATGGCGGAACGGAACTGTGCCGGAGCGCAACCGGACCCGGAATGGACCGGGTGTTGTCCGGCGGGCCGCGCCGAAATCCGCGCGAGCTGGCACAGTGGAGGGGGAACGGATGCGTTTCCATGAGCGTTGTGCGGAGAGAACGCGTATGCGGCTCCGCCGCGCGGGAGGAGGAAAGCGCATGACCTATGACCGATTGGTGTGCGCAAACTGCGCGGCGCCTGTGAACGAGGGCCGGTGCCCCGTATGCCGGGCCAGCCGCGCACGGCTGCAGCAGCAGGAACAGCAGCAGGGACCCTTCGCGGGCCTGAGCCCGGCGATGCTGATCGCGCTGCTGGTGGTACTGCTGGCGGCGCTGGCACTGCTGGCGCACCAGACCGTATGACCGTGTAGCTGTCTGTAGCCGCCCCCGCATGGCGGAGTGAGTACGTGACCGTGTGCGTACGTAGAAGGGCCCGGGACGGCCGATCGGATCGGCCGTCCCGGGCCCTTCTGTGTACGCAGGCGCGCATACCGGCCACAGGGGCCTTAGGCGACCGTACGGCCGTTCACCAGACGCGGCAGGATCCGGAAGCCGATGCCGCCGGCGATCATCGTCGCGGCGCCGAGCAGCAGGAACGTGGTCTCGGCCGCACCGGTCTCGGCGAGCTCGTCCTTGCCCTTGCCCTGCTCGACCGGCTGGTTGCCGACGCTGTCGGTGTCGGTGTTGTCCGCGCACTCGGCACCGTCGAGGTCGACGGTGCAGGTGTTGGCACCACCGTCGTCGCCACCGTCGCCGCCACCGGTGACGTCGCCGGAGGCGCCGCCATTGCCGCCGTTGTTGCCGTTGCCACCGCCGTTGCCGTTGGCGCCCGCATCGGTACCGGCGTCCGTGCCCGCGTCCGTGCCCGCATCGGTACCGGCGTCCGTGCCCGCGTCCGTGCCCGCATCGGTACCGGCGTCCGTGCCCGCGTCCGTACCGGCATCGGTGCCCGCGTCCGTACCGGCATCGGTACCGGCATCCGTGCCCGCATCGGTACCGGCATCCGTGCCCGCGTCCGTACCGGCGTCCGTGCCCGCGTCCGTGCCCGCATCGGTACCGGCGTCCGTACCCGCATCCGTGCCCGCGTCCGTACCCGCATCCGTGCCCGCGTCCGTACCGGCATCCGTACCCGCATCCGTGCCGGCGTCGACACCGCCCGGGTCGCCGCCCTCGTTGTCTCCCTGGATACCCAGGCCGACATCGAGACCGTCCTCGTTGGCCTCGGCCGTGGCCGAGAGCCCGCCGATGTTGACGCCGATGCCGACGGCCTGCGCCGCACCGGCAGCGGTCAGCGAAGCACCCGCGGCGATTACCGCACCCGCGGCTATCCGCGCGACGCGGACTCGCGTCTTCTTGGTCATCTGCTGCTACCCCCAGTAGCTGTTCTCGTCAATGGAGCAGCCATATGCGGGCTCACGGCTCTGCCGGGGGTTGCGCTCTCGGCCTGCCGGGCCACGTAGTGCCGTAGCCAAGCCGCCCTCCCCCGCCCACACCCGTCCCAGACATACGCATGCTGCACTAGCACCCTGTCCACAGTTAAGGACTACGTCAAGCCTGTTCCGTGCAATGTGCACCGTTTTGCGAGCAGTTGACCGTCATTCAGAATCACGACTGTGACGCACCCACCACGGGGCCTACGCAACTCACGGCCCCAACTCCCTTTCGGGCGACGGGATTCCGCACGCGCCACGGCCGTCGCCGGGTACGAAAACGGCGGTGCCGGAACCCCGTGGGGCCCGGCACCGCCGTACGCGCGAACTGGCTGCTACTTCTCCCGCTGCTTGCGCCAGCGGATGCCCGCCTCCAGGAAGCCGTCGATCTCGCCGTTGAAGACCGCTTCCGGGTTGCCGATCTCGAACTCCGTACGCAGGTCCTTGACCATCTGGTACGGGTGCAGGACGTACGAACGCATCTGGTTGCCCCAGGAGTTGCCGCCGTCGCCCTTGAGCGCGTCCATCTTGGCCTGCTCCTCCCGGCGGCGGCGCTCAAGGAGCTTCGCCTGGAGGACGTTCATCGCGGACGCCTTGTTCTGGATCTGCGAGCGCTCGTTCTGGCAGGAGACGACGATGCCGGTCGGCAGGTGGGTCAGGCGCACCGCGGAGTCGGTCGTGTTGACGCCCTGGCCACCGGGGCCGGAGGAGCGGTACACGTCGACGCGCAGCTCGGACTCGTCGATCTCGATGTGGTCGGTCGTCTCGACCACGGGCAGCACCTCGACACCCGCGAAGGACGTCTGACGGCGGCCCTGGTTGTCGAAGGGCGAGATCCGGACGAGCCGGTGGGTGCCCTGCTCGACGGAGAGCGTGCCGTAGGCGTAGGGAATCTGGACGGCGAAGGTGGTCGACTTGATGCCGGCCTCTTCCGCGTACGACGTCTCGTAGACCTCGGTCTTGTAACCGTGCCGCTCGGCCCAGCGGATGTACATGCGCTGGAGCTTCTCGGCGAAGTCGGCGGCGTCGACGCCACCGGCCTCGGCCCGGATGTTGACCAGCGCCTCACGGGAATCGTACTCGCCGGAGAGGAGGGTACGGACCTCCATCTCGTCGAGCGCCTTCCTGACGGATTCCAGCTCCGTCTCGGCCTCGGCAAGGGTGTCGGCGTCGCCTTCGTCCTCGGCGAGCTCGAAGAGAATCGCAAGATCGTCGATGCGGCCGCGCAGGGCCTCGGTCTTGCGCACCTCGGCCTGGAGGTGCGAAAGCTTGCTGGTGATCTTCTGTGCCGCGTCCGGGTCGTCCCAGAGGGACGGCGCCGCCGCCTGCTCCTCGAGCGCGGCGATGTCCGCCCTCAGCGCATCCAGGTCCAGGACGGCCTCGATCGACCCCATGGTCGAGGAGAGGGACTTCAGCTCTTCGGAAATATCGACGACTGCCACGGGTCCAGCGTAACGGCTGTCGGCGCGGACCTGCCCCGGGCTGCTTGATCACGGGTCCGGAATCCTTGGGTACGGGGCCGCCGGGCCGCCCGGCATCCTTGTGTACAGGGCCGCCCGGCGGACGGACTCAGGGTGTCCGGGACCACAGTGGCCGGACCCGTTCGATCTTCCAGGGGCCTATGGCACCGCCGGTGCCGAGCTCCCCGAGTCCTGTGGTGTCGCGTCCGCGTCGTTGCCGCTCAGGGCCAGCCAGCCGCCGACGCCCAGTGCCGCGCACAGCACTATCGCCACCGCGCCGAGCGTGATGCGGCGTTTGCGGATGGCCGCCGAATTGTTGCGGGCCGAGCCGGGGCGGGGCTGGCCGGGGGCCCGTGGGGCCCGGGCCGTGCCCCTGGGGCCGCCGGAGAGTTCGTCCGGCGCCGGGACGCGCATGCTCGTGTGGGTGTCACGGTTGGAGTCGGGGGACGCGCCGGGGACCAGCGGGACCGCGCCGCGGCGGCGGGGTTCGTCGGGGTTGGGGGTGTACTGCTGCTCGTCGTAGAGCTGCGGTTCCGGTTCGGCGTCCGGCTCGTCGACGTCGAGAGGCGGGATGCCGGCCAGGTGCGGAAGCTGTTCGCGCAGGCGGGCCGCGAGCTCGGAGGCGCGCAGCCGGGAGGCCGGGGCCTTGGCCAGGCACTGGACCAGGAGCTGCCAGAGTTCCTCGGGAATGCCGGGGAGCGGCACCACCGTCTCCGTGACATGGCGGCGCAGCACCGCGCCGGGGTGGCCGCCGCCGAACGGCGTGAAGCCCGCGAGGAGCTCGTACAGCACCGTCGCGAGGGCGTAGATGTCCACGGCAGCGCGCGGCGGGAGACCCTCGACGATCTCGGGGGCCAGATAGTCCGGCGTACCGATGATCTTCGTGGCCTTGGTGCGACGCGGGGTGTCGATCAGCTTCGCGACGCCGAAGTCCGTGAGCAGCGCCGGATGCGAGCCGCCGGGGCCGAGCGGGCCCTCCATGTCGAGCAGGATGTTCTCCGGCTTGACGTCACGGTGCACCACGCCGGCGGCATGCGCGGCGGCGAGGCCGTCGGCCACGTCCGCGATGATCGCGACCGCCGCCTCGGGGGCGAGCCGGCGCTCGCGGTCGAGGCGGGTGCGCAGATCCGTGCCGCGCACCAGGTTCATCACCAGCGCCAGGTCGTTGCCGTCCACGACGAGGTCGCGGACGCCGACGATGTGCGGATGATCGAGCTTGAGCAGAGCGGCGCGCTCCTGGACGAAGCGTCCGACCAGCTCCTGGTCGGACGCGAGGTCCTCACGGAGGAGCTTTATGGCTACGGGGCCCTCAGGACCCTCGCCGAGCCACACCGTGCCGGCGCTGCCGCGCCCCAGGATCTGGTGGGCGGTGTACCGGCTGCCGATATTCCGTGCCAAGACTGCTCCCTCAGCGGCTGGCGATGGACCGTCGCTCACTAACCCCCGGTCGCCAAAGTTACGCGTCGATCGGGGTGCTGCGTGCCCTGGATGGCGCCAACCTTCACTTCTGCGGTCGAAATAGCCCCGCAGAAGTCGACAAAGCCACGAAGTCGGTGGTGCGCGCTCGCTCAGTTGGTGCTGCTGCCGCCCAGTTTGGAGAGCCAGTCCGTGGCGGCCGAGATCCCGTCACCGATCGCCTGCCAGTAGCTCTTGCCCTGGGCCACCCAGTCCTGCAGCGGCGTCAGTTCCCAGATCAGCCAGCCCGCGACGAACAGCAGCACCACGGTGAACAGACAGCCCTTGAGGCAGCCGAGGCCCGGGATCTTCATCGGGCTGGCGCTGCGCTGCCTCGGCTCACGGGGCTGGCGCGGGGCCGGCTGCTGGGGCGGCTGCTGCTGCGGAGGTGCGTACTGCTGGCGCTGCGGCTGCTGCTGGGGTTGCTGCTGCGGGTAGTGCTGCTGCTGCCGGTGTTGGGGGTACTGCTGCTGCTGGGGCTGCTGCGCGTACTGCTGGTGCTGCGGCCGCTGCTGCTGGGGCTGTTGGGGCTGTTGGGGCCGCGGCTGCTGGCGCTGGGGGCGGCGGCGCAGCGGGTCCTGGCTCGGGTCGAGGTACTGGACCTGCGTCTGCTCGTTGCGGTCGCGGGCCGCCTGCAGCTGGGACTGCCACGGGTGCGGGCCCTCGGGCTGCGGCGGGCCTTCCGGGCGCGTCGGGACGGGCGGCATGACCGCGGTCGGGTCGGCGTACCCGCCCTGGCCCTGCCCGTATCCCTGGCCGGGGGGGTGCTGCATGACGCTGGTCGCCGCGTTCGGGTCGTACGCACCCGCATTGCTCGGCAGCACCTGTGTCGGGTCGGCCGCACCCTGGGTCCCCGGGACCGCCGCGGGCGCCGGGTCGGGGGCGAGCAGGGCGCCCACCCCGTCGGCGGCCGCGATCTGGGCCGAGTTGGCGTGCACGCCGATGCCGGCCGCGACGGTACGCAGTCCACGGGCCAGGTTCTCGGCGCTGGGCCGGTGGTCCGGGTCCTTGCTCAGGCAGCGCTCTATGACTGTCCACAGCGGCGCCGGGACGGTGGTGGGGCGGCGGGGCTCCTCGCTGAGGTGTCGTTGCAGCACTTCGAGGGCGCTGCCGCCGGAGAACGGCGGTCGCCCGGTGACCAGCTCGTACAGAAGGATGCCCGCACCGTAGATGTCGACCGCGGACGTCTGTGGGCGGCCCTCGGCGGACTCCGGCGCCACATAGGCGGGCGTGCCGACGAACTCATGGGTCCGGGTCAGCCCCGGGGAGTCGGCGAGCCGCGCGATGCCGAAGTCGGTGAGCATCGGATGCATCTGGCCGTCACGCTCGGAGAGCAGGACGTTGGCCGGCTTCAGGTCGCGGTGGACGACACCGTCGGCATGGCTGGCCGCGAGCGCGTCCGCGATCTGGGCGGTGAGGAGCGAGGCGGCGACCGGGGTGAGCGGGCCGTTCTCGCGGAGGTAGCGGTGCAGGTCGGGGCCATCGACCAGGTCCATCACGAGGGCGAGGAGGTCACCCTCCACGACCAGGTCTCGGGTGCGGACGATGTTCTCGTGGGTGAGCCGCAGCAGCACAGAGCGCTCGCGCAGGAACCGCATGACGACGTCCGCGTCGTTGGCGAGCTCCTCCTTGAGGACCTTGATCGCCACGGTCTCGCCGGGCTGACCCGCGACGGCCGCCTCGGAACCTGCGGTCTCCCGCTGGCGGGCACGCCAGACGGTGCCCGTGGCGCCGCGTCCCAGCGGCTCCTCGAGCAGGTACTTGCTGCCTACCGGCCGCACGTCATGCGCTCCCTGCTGATCGTGGTGCTTGCGGTCTCCCGGGGTCGCCCGGGAGTTTCCGGCCCACTCTAGTGCCGCTCCGTGGCCTTCGAACGGGACACCGGCCGGTCATCCTCCGGCCGTGGACGGCGAGTGAGCCGTCGTGTCCGGAACGTGCGATTCGTCGTGTCCGGAAGAAGACGCGTGCGCCGGGCGGATGGTTGCCGCACAGGAGCCGCACAAACGTGCCCATGGCTGGTTCAGGGAAAGCGCCCTCCTCCAACGCCCAGCTCCGAGGAACGCCCCAAGCAGGCACTTTTGGGACCACAGCCGACGCTCCAAGATCAATTTCAGGTGGCCCCCGGGCGTGTTGTCAGTGGCAGGTGCGAGGATGCCTCCAGCACGGAACTGTGGGGTCGGGAGCCTCGCAGTACGTGACGACCTGTACCGGACGACGCGTCCGTGCCGGGTGGGGGGAATCACAGGGCGTTTCCCCTGCCGGGCACCCCGCGCAGAAGGGACCGCTGACGGCGATGCAGATCCGGCTGACCGTCCTCGCGCCGCCCAGCGGCCAGACCCCCGCGCGCGCCTGTGACGTGCTCGTCACCGCCCCCGCAGGGACGGCGCTCGCCACCGTGGCCTCCAACCTCGCCGCCGCCGTCACCGGGCCGGACGGCTCACTCGGCAGCGGTGCAGTGGTGCTGTTCGCCGGGCGAGAGAGGCTCGACGCGCAGCGGTGCGCGATGGGTGAGCCGCCCCTGGTCGACGGGGCGGTGCTGTCGCTCCAGGTCCCGGGCGAGGACGAGGCGGTGGACGATGCCGTTCCGGCGCAGCTCCATGTGGTGGCGGGGCCCGACGCGGGCGGTGTCCATCTGCTGCACGGCGGGCAGATCCGCATCGGCCGCTCCGCCGACGCGGATGTCCCTCTCGACGACCCCGATGTGTCCCGGCTGCACTGCACGGTGACGGTCTCCGAGGACGGCCGGGTCTCGGTCGCCGACCTGGGCTCCACGAACGGCACCTCGGTCGACGGTAGAGAGGTCCACGGCCACCCGGTCCGGCTGAAGCCGGGTGCGCTGCTGCGGCTCGGCGAATCGACGCTCCGGCTGGCGTCGGGGGCGCGTACGCCGACGCTGGCCACGGCGCCGGACGGCGAGGGTCACCTGCGGGTGGCGCGGGCGGCGGGCCGACTCGGCGAGGACGGGGCCTTCCCGGAGAAGTCGGGGCCGGAAGAGTACGACTCCGGTCATGCGTACAGCGCGGGTGTCTCGCCCGGCTCCGGGTCCGGCGAGGGTGTCGCGTATGCGTATGGGAGTGGCGCACCGGCCGAGGCCGGTGACCGGGGCGGGCGGGGCTCGACGGGCCGGTTCACGGACGACGAGGCGCCGCGGCGCGGCGGGATAGGGGCCTGGGCCCGCAGACTGGCGGGCAACAAGGGCGAGCCCGTGCACGAGGCCGCACCCGACGAGGCGGGGCCGGTGGGCCGACCGGTCCCCGCCGCGCCGTCCTCCGTCGCGGCTTCACGCCCGCCGGGTTCGTCGGTCGAGGAGACATGGCCCGATCCGGCGACCGTGCTGCTGACCGCCCTCGGACCGGGCCCCCGGCTGTGGGAGCGCGACGCCGCGCACCCGGAGGCGCTGGTGGTCCGGCTCGGCACCACCGAGCGGGCCGAGCTGCCCGCCGTGCCGGTGACCGTGGGGCTGCGGGAGGCCGGTTCGCTCGGGCTCGCCGGGCCGCGGGAGCGGCTGGCCGGGCTCGCCCGCTCGACGGTCGCGCAGCTCGCCGCGCTGCACTCCCCGGCCGACCTGGAGATCGTGCTCATCAGTACCGACCGCGCCCGCAGCGCGGACGAGCGCAGGCGTCAGTGGGCGTGGCTCGGCTGGCTCCCCCATCTGCGGCCGATGCACGGCCAGGACTGCCGGCTGCTGCTCGCCTACGACCGGGAGCAGGCAACCGCCCGTACGACGGAATTGGTGCGCCGACTGGACGACGGGCCGCTCGGCACCGGCTGGGCCAGCGTCGACCGGGGCACGGTCGCCGAGGCCGCCCGGCGGTACGAGGGGCCGCACACCGTGGTGATCGTCGACGGCGACCCCGGTTCCGCGGTGCTGCGCGAGAGCACGGCCCGGCTGGCCGCCGCGGGTGCGGCCGCCGGGATCCACCTGATCTGTCTGGCCGAGACGCCGGCCGCGACGCCCACCTCGCCGGTCGCGGCGACGTACGAGGCGGCCTGCCATGCGTCGATCGCGTTCCGCGAGTGCGGGGTGGTGGCGATGCTGAGCGGCGATGTGGCGACGGCACTGCGGCTGCTGCGCACGGCGGGCGGACAGGCCGCGGGCCACGGCACGGTGGCCGCGGTGGACGCGGTGTCGGCGGCCTGGGCGGAGCGGTTCGGGCGGGCGCTGACCCCGTTGCGTACGGAGGGTTCGGCGACGGCGCCGGGCCGCCCGACAGCTGCGTCCCTTCCGCCGTCCGCCCGCCTGCTGGACGAACTGGGCCTGGCCAGGGCCACCCCGGCCTCGCTGATGGCCCGCTGGGCGTCGGCGTCGGACGGCCAGCCGGGGGCGACGGTGTATGGGCTCGGCAGCATGGCGGTGCCGGCCGTCGACACCCACGGTTCGGGCCGCACGGAGTACCCGGGCAGCGCGGGCCCCCGCGTGGGCGCGCAGCGCACGGCCGGCGGCGGGCAAGGCGCCCCCTTGCCGTCCTCGCGCCCGACTCGTGCGAGTGCCGCCGGTTTCCCGGGGACGGATGACGTGTACGGATCCGGGTCGGGGCGTACGCCGTACCCCGGCACGAGCAACGACACCCATGCGGGCACACCACGGCATACGTCGGTTCGCGGTGACGGCACCCTGTCGGGCACCGGGTCGGGACGCACCCTGTACCCGGGAGCGGATGCGTCCGGTTCGGGCCGCACCCCGTACCCGGGCACCGACAACCCGGGCTCGGGCCGCACCCCGTACCCGGGCACGGACACCCCCAGCTCGGGCCGTACCCCGTACCCCGCCACCCCCCGCATCGGCGCGCAGCGCCATGACGGTGCGATCGGCGACTCCTCCAGCTCTCGGACCGGTCCTGGTGCCGAGTCCGCCGAGCGTGCCGCGAGCCGAGTGAGTGGGCTCCGTGGCGGCGATGCGCCGCAGATTGCTGCCCGGGTGGCCGAGGGCGCGAGCTCGGCCCGGGCTGCTGCAGCTTCCACGGCCCCGGCCCCCGAGGCGACCGCCGCCGCAGTCGCCGCCCGGCCCGTCGTCGTTCTCGGCGCCGGACCCCGGGGTGCGCTCAGCGTCGATCTTGCGGACGAAGGGCCCCACCTCCTCATCGAGGGCCCGGCCGGCAGTGGACGTACCGAGCTGCTGCGCGCCGTCGCCGCCTCGCTCGCCGCCGCGGCGCGGCCCGACCGGCTCGGCATCCTGCTCGTCGACGGCGCCGGTGGCGAGCGCGGCGAGAGCCTGCGGCCCTGCACCGAACTCCCGCATGCATTCATGTACTTGGCGGCCTCCGATCCACTGCGGATGCGTGAGTTCGCCCAGGCCCTGGGCGGCGAGCTGAAGCGGCGGTCCGAGCTGCTCGGGCGGCTCGACTTCGACGACTGGCACGTCCGCCACGAGGTGGCGCAGCGGATGGTCGGCCAGCGGGCCCCGAGCACCGCCGAGCAGCGCGGCGATCTGGACCCGGCCATGAGCGGCACGCTCCGGTTGCGGCCCGCCGCCGCGCGGTCCGTGGATCCCGGCCCGTCTCCCCTGCCCCGGCTCGTCGTCCTGGTCGACGACTTCGATGCGCTGGTCGCACCCGCCCTCGGCAGCCCGGGCCGGCCCGCCGCCGGTTCGGTCGTCCGGGCGCTGGAGGCCGTCGCGAGGGACGGCGGCCGGCTGGGTGTCCATCTGGTCGCGACGTCCGCCCGCGCCGACCGTACGGAGGACACGGAGCTGGCCCGTGGCGCGCGGCTGCGGGTGGTGCTCGACGCACCCGTCGTGCCGCCGTCGCCGGAGGACCCGCTGCCCGGCCGGGGAAGGCTGGGGCATCCGGACGGGCGGGTGACGCCGTTCCAGGGCGGCCGGGTGACGGGCCGCATTCCGCGTACCGCGACCCTGCGGCCCACCGTCGTCCCGCTGGAGTGGGAGCGGATGGGAGATCCGCCCACCCGGCGCCCGGTCCGCGAGCTGGGCAACGGGCCGACGGACCTGGCGCTGCTGGCCAGTGCGCTGGAGCGGGCGGCCCGTTCGGTGAACGCCGAGCGAATAGCTCCGCTCGTGGCCCACCAATCCTGAGGCGTTCTCACCCCGGTCGCCCTTGCCTTGTTCGGCTATTTCGTTATTTCGCCCTCGATCACCGGACGGGCTGGGACATCGGGCCCTCCGGCGACCGAAGACGACTGACATCACGTCACGAGCCCATCACGATCAACAAGTTGACACCGAAAGCGGTATTGCGGCGCCCGTGCACCCGGCGTAGGACTGTGCGCACAGGAGCAGACACCCGCATGTACAGGCAGGCGCACAGGAGAGACGGGGCACGGATGCGCACAACGCTTCGGATTCGCAGGGCCGCCATGGTGTTCACCGCCATCGGCGCATTGGCCCTCACCGGCTGCGGTGACGGCGGTAGCGGAAAGGGAAAGGCGGGCGGAGGCTCCAGCAGCTCCGAGAAGACGCCTTCGGGCGTCGCACTGCCCAAGCTGGACGGCGAGAAGATCTCGGTCGCGGCCGTTTGGACCGGCCCCGAGCAGGCCAACTTCGTCAAGGTCCTCAAGGAGTTCGAGAAGCGCACGGGCGCCACGGTCACCTTCGTCCCTGCGCAGGACCCGATCGTCAACTTCCTCGGTACGAAGATCGCGGGCGGTCAGCCGCCGGATGTCGCGATGATCCCGCAGGTCGGCGCGATCAAGCAGGCCGTGGAGAAGAAGTGGGCCAAGCCGGTGGGCGCCGACGCCAAGGCCCAGCTGGACAAGAACTACTCGAAGGTCTGGCAGGACCTCGGCGCGGTGGACGGCACCCAGTACGGCGTCTACTTCAAGGCCGCCAACAAGTCCCTGATCTGGTACAACGCCAAGGCATTCGAGAACGCGGGGGCGAGCGAACCGAAGACCTGGAAGGACTTCCTGGCCACGGCCGAGACGGTCTCCGCCTCGGGTGTCACCCCGGTCTCGGTCGGCGGGGCGGACGGCTGGACCCTCACCGACTGGTTCGAGAACATCTACCTCTCCCAGGCGGGCCCGGAGAAGTACGACCAGCTGGCCCAGCACAAGATCAAGTGGACGGACCCGTCCGTCAAGGATGCGCTGACCACGCTCGCCGAGCTCTTCGGCAAGCCGTCCCTGATCGCGGGCGGCGCCGACGGTGCGCTGCAGACGGAGTTCCCGGTCTCGGTCACCCAGACGTTCACCGGCGGCGACCAGCCCAAGGGCGCCATGGTCTTCGAGGGCGACTTCGTCGGCGTCAACATCGCGCAGACCAAGGCGAAGATCGGTACGGATGCCAAGGTGTTCCCGTTCCCGGCGGTCGGCGCCGAGTCCCCCGTGGTGACGGGCGGTGACGCGGCGGTGGCCCTGAAGGACAGCAAGGGCGCCCAGGCCCTGCTGACCTGGCTGGCCTCGACGGACGCGGCGAAAATCTGGGCCGAGCAGGGCGGGTTCATCTCGCCGAACAAGTCCCTGGACACCGCCGCGTATCCGAACGAGGTGCAGCGCACGATGGCGAAGGCGCTGATCGCGGCCGGTGACGCCGTCCGCTTCGACATGTCCGACCAGGCCCCGCAGTCGTTCGGCGGGACGCCCGGGAAGGGCGAGTGGAAGACCCTCCAGGACTTCCTGAAGAACCCGAAGGACATCGCGGGGACCCAGGCGAAACTGGAGTCCGACGCGGCCAAGGCGTACAAGAGCTGACGGGATGACGACAGCGACAGCGGGGGGCGCCGACGCGGTGCCCCCCGCCGACAAGCGTCCCCCTGAGCGCTCCGAGCGCCCTGAGCAGCCACGCCCCCGCAGGAGCGTGACCGGCACCCGGAAGATCGTCGCGACGGCGTTCCTGCTGCCCGCGCTGGTGCTGCTCGGCGCGCTCGTGCTCTATCCGATCGGGTACTCCGTCTACCGGTCGTTCTTCGACCAGTCGGGTACGGGCTTCGCCGGTCTCGACAACTACAAGGCGCTGTTCACGGACGACACCATCCGTACAGCGGTCAAGAACAACGCGATCTGGGTCGTCTTCGCGCCGACGATCTCGACCGCGCTCGGGCTGATCTTCGCGGTGCTGACCGAGCGGATCCGCTGGGGTACGGCGTTCAAGCTGATCGTCTTCATGCCGATGGCGATCTCGATGCTGGCCGCGGGCATCATCTTCCGGCTGGTGTACGACCAGGCCCCGGAGCGCGGGGTCGCCAACGCCGTATGGGTGGGTGTGCACGACACGTTCGCCGAGTCGGCCGGCTTCCCGAAGGCGCATCCGCTGCCCGTCCATCCGCTCAGGGCGGGCGGCGGCGGATCGTTCGTCACAAAGGTGCCGGTACGGACCGGCGAACCCGTCCAATTGCCGCTGGTGGGTGTGGCGCCCGCAAAGATGCCGACCGATGCGAAGCCCGCGAAGGCCGCCCCGACGGAGGCCGGGAAGATCACCGGCACGGCGTGGCTGGACTTCACCAGGGGCGGCGGCGGCAAGCCCAATGTCATCGACACCAAGGAGCTCGGGCTCAAGGGCATCGAGGTCGAGGCGGTCAGGAAAGGCAAGGTGGTCGCGTCGGCGAAGGCCGCCGCGGACGGTACGTTCACCCTGCCCGCCTCGGCCGACGGCGCCCTGCTCCGGCTCCCCGCATCGAACTTCAAGGAGCCGTACAACGGGGTCGACTGGCTCGGCCCGACTCTGGTGACACCCGGGATCATCGGCAGTTACGTCTGGATGTGGGCAGGCTTCGCCATGGTGCTGATCGCGGCGGGACTTGCCGGGCTGCCGCGTGAACTCCTCGAAGCGGCCCGGGTGGACGGCGCGAACGAGTGGCAGGTGTTCCGCCGGATCACGGTGCCGATGCTCGCGCCCGTGCTCGCGGTCGTGCTGGTCACGCTGATGATCAACGTCCTGAAGATCTTCGACCTGGTCTTCATCATCGCCCCGGGCTCCTCCCAGGACGATGCGAACGTCCTGGCCCTCCAGCTGTACCGGTCCTCGTTCGGCACGGACGCGGACCTCGGGATCGGCAGCGCCATCGCCGTACTCCTGCTGCTGCTGGTGATCCCGGTGATGATCTTCAATGTCCGCCGGATACGGAGGGAGGGGCGCCGATGACCACTCCGTCGGCCATGTTCACCTCCAGCCGGGGGTCCGGGGGTTGTCCCCCGGGAAAGCACAGCAATGTCCGCCGGACACGGAAGGAGGGGCGCCGATGACAACCCCGTCGACGACGGCCGCGGCCACCCGCACGGCCCCGGCTTCCGGGACCGGCGCGGTGCGGGCGAAGCAGTCCCTCGGTTCACGGATCGCGGCCCGCGCCGGCGGCGGCGTGATGCGGGTCTTCCTCATCCTGGTGGGCCTGTTCTGGCTGATGCCGACCATCGGACTGCTGCTCTCCTCGCTGCGCAGCGGCGAGGAGATCGCGGCGACCGGCTGGTGGAAGGTCTTCACCGCCCCGTCCCAGCTCACCTTCGACAACTACTCCCGGCTGCTGGACAATTCGACCATCACCCACTCCCTCCTGAGCACGGTGATGATCACCGTCCCGGCGACGGTCCTGGTCGTGGTGATCGGCTCGCTCGCCGGGTACGCCTTCGCCTGGATGGACTTCCCGGGCCGCGACTGGTGGTTCCTGCTGGTCGTCGGGTTGCTGGTGGTCCCGGTGCAGGTCGCTCTCGTCCCGGTCTCCAAGCTTTTCGGCGAGATCGGGATCTTCGAGACGACGTTCGGTGTGGTCCTCTTCCACACGGCGTTCGGACTGCCCTTCGCGATCTTCCTGCTGCGGAACTTCTTCGCGGAGATCCCGCGCGAACTCCTGGAGGCGGCCCGGCTCGACGGGGCGGGCGAGATCCGGCTCTTCACCCGGGTCGTGATGCCGCTGGGCGGTCCGGCGATCGCCTCGCTCGGAATCTTCCAGTTCCTCTGGGTGTGGAACGACATGCTGGTCGCGCTGATCTTCGCGGACTCCGACTCGCCGCCGATCACCGTGGCGTTGCAGCAGCAGGTACGGCAGTTCGGCAACAACATCGATGTGCTGGCGCCCGGCGCCTTCGTGTCGATGGTGATTCCCCTCGCCGTGTTCTTCGCCTTCCAGCGCCAGTTCGTCTCCGGCGTGATGGCGGGCGCGGTCAAGTAGCAGCACCACACAGAAATCCATCAGCTGTACGTCGACCAGATGTACGTCAACCTGGGGCGCATCCCGTTACTCCCAACGGGTGCGCCCCACCTGGCACTACGCGCGAATGCCACGTTTCGGCGTAACCAATGCACCCCATCGGCCGTTTGCGGACCACCCGCCCGCACCAGCGAACGACCCATGGATGTGTTGTGCCCAGGTTCAGTGTCATCGTGCCCGCGTACCGGGTTCAGGCGTATCTGCACGAGAGCCTGGACTCGGTGCTGAGCCAGTCCTTCGAGGACTTCGAGATCATCGCGGTCGATGACTGTTCCCCCGATTCCTGCGGCGCGATCACCGAGGGGTTCGCCGCCCGCGGCAGCCGGGTCGGCCAGGAGCTGCGGCGGGCGGCGTTCCGGGCGCGGTTCTGCCCGTACGACGACGGGCACGCGGCGGGGCGAGTGGTGCGCCGGGGGTTCCTGGGCGACACGACCGTGCAGGCCCGCGGTGCCTGCGGTGTCCCTCGCAAAGCGGCAGCCGGAACCCGTGCCGGCCCCTGCGTCCGTCCCCCTACCGGCGCTGTCGGGCGGGACCTCGCCGGGACGCAGTCCGTCAACCGGACCTGACTGCCCGACCACCTGACTTCCCGGCCTTCCGACTTCCATGTGTCCCCCGTCGCCCCCGCTGTCCGCGCCCACGTGCGCCAGTGACCGAGAAAGAGCGTGTATGCCCCGCCTGAGTGTCATCATCCCCGTCCGCAGCGCCCGAGGACACCTGCGCGAGTGCCTGGAGTCGGTGCTCTCGCAGTCGTTCACGGATATCGAGGTGATCGGTGTCGACGACGGGGCGCCGGACGGCTCGGGCCTGCTGCTGGACGAGTTCGCAGCCCGGGACGAGCGAGTGCAGGCCATCCGTCTCCCGGCGGGCGAGGGCCCCGCCGGACGGCGCAACGCCGGGGCCCAGCGGGCCCTCGGGAACCATCTCCTCTTCCTGGAGGGGAACTTCGTCCTGCTGCCGGGCGCACTGCAGGCCGTCGCCGACGCGCTGGACGGGGCGGGCGACCCGGAACTGCTGCTGTTCGGCCATCACAAGCGGTCGTTCCGCGGCAGGCCACGGCCGACCCGGTCGCTGGAGCTGCTGCACGAACTGCCCGCGGGTCCCCTCACTCTCGCCGGACACCCCGAGCTCCTCGACATCGCACCGGTCTCCTGGAACCGGGCCGTACGCCGCACCCTCCACGAGTCCGAGAAGCTGACCTTCGGCCCCGGACCGCACGGCGAGCGGATGTACGCGCTCCAGACGCTGGCCGTCGCCGAATCCGTCGCCGTCCTGCCGGTCGCCTGCGTCGAGCACCGCCAGCAGCGCTATCTGCCCGGCCTCGCAGACGAGTCGGAGCCGACCGACGGCACGACACCGCTCCAGCTCGTCGAGGCGTACGCGGGGCTGATGACGTTCCTCCAGGACCGGCCGGCCCTGCATCCGCTGCTGCCGATGCTCTTCGAGCGGGCAGTCCAGGAACTCCTGGCCGGATACCCGTCGGTGGAGCGGCGGCGCAGGCGGTACGTGCGGTCCGTGGCCGCGTTCCACCGTACGCACCGGCCCGAGGGGCACCGGTTTCCCAGCGGCGCAAAGGGGCTGCGGCCGCGGCTGATCGGCGACGGCCGGTTCGCCGCACTCGGCGCCCTCGACACCGCCCTCGCCCTGCGTCGGAGGATGCGCTCCGTGCCCGCCGCACTCCGGGCACAGGCGAAGCGCACGCTGTCCGCGCGCTACTACTGGTGGCAGCGCAGGCGCTCGCTGGACCGCGGGCTCGCCGTCTACGCCGCGTACTGGAACCGCGGGGTCAGCTGCAACCCGGAGGCGATCTTCCGCAAGGCCCAGGAGCTGGCCCCGCAGGTACGCGGGGTGTGGGTGGTGTCGAAGAACCAGGTGGACACGGTGCCGCCCGGCATCGACCATGTGGTGCCGGGCACCCGCCGCTACTGGGCGACGCTGGCCCGTGCCACGTACTTCATCAACAACGTCAACTTCCCCGACCACCTGGTCAAACGCCCCGGTCAGGTCCATGTGATGACCCACCACGGCACTCCCTTGAAGATCATGGGTCTGGACCAGCAGGAGTATCCGGCGGCGGCACAGGGGCTGAACTTCGACCGGCTGCTGCAGCGCATCGACCGGTGGGACTGGAGCATCTCCGCCAACCCGCACTCCACGGAGGTGTGGGCCCGCGCCTACCCGACCGCCGCGCGCTCGCTCGAAACTGGCTACCCGCGCAATGACATCTTCACCACGGCGACGGCCGGCCAGATCGCCGAGATCCGGGCCGGGCTGGGCATCCGCCCCGGTCAGCGGAGCGTACTGTACGCGCCGACCCACCGCGACTACGAGGCATCGTTCACCAGCAGGATCGATCTGGAACGGCTCGCCGAGGCGCTCGGCCCCGACACCGTGATCATGGTCCGGGCGCACTACTTCTACGACGGCGCCGGGCTGCCGGACCGTCCGTCGATCCTCGATGTCTGCGACCATCCGCGGATCGAGGAGCTGTGCCTGGCGGCCGACGCACTGGTGACGGACTACTCGTCGGTGATGTTCGACTATGCGGCGCTGGACCGGCCCATCGTGGTGCACGCCCCGGACTGGGAGACGTACCGCACGGTGCGCGGGGTCTGCTTCGACCTGGTGTCCGGGGAGCCGGGCGACACCCCGGGGGCCGTCTCCACCAGCACGGGCGAGCTGGCCCGGATCTTCCTCGACGGCAGCTGGAACAGCCCGGAGAGCGAGGCGCTGCGGGCCGCGTTCCGGGCGAGGTTCTGTCCGCACGACGACGGGCGGGCGTCGGAGCGAGTGGTTCGGGCGGTCCTGCTGGGGGAAGCGGAGGCACCCGGCGGGCGTTTGTCCTCAACCGCCGGACGGGCTTGATCTTCCCGCCCGGCGATCGATCGCGCACCCGCTCCCACGAAGCTCCTCAGCGTTGCTGGCCCGCCATGACCGTGGCGAGCCCGATGACCACGAGCAGCGAGCCGCCCCAGGTCCACATCGAGGTCCGCTCGTGCAGCACCGTCGATCCGGCCAGCACGATCAGCAGGTAGCCGAGCGCATTGAACGGGTACGCGATGCTCAGCGGCACCTTGGCCAGCGTCGCCATCCAGGCGAGCGCGGACACCGCGAAGACGACCAGCCCGAGGACGACCCACGGGCTGGTCGCTGCACGCATCGCCAGGGATCCGCCCTCGCGCCCGGCGGCCGCCGCGGCGCCCTTCATCCCGTGCTTGAGCATGATCTGGCCGCCCGCCGACGCGAACACGGCGAACAGGAGCAGCGTCAGACTGGGCAGGGTCAAGGTCTTGCTCCTGACTGCGGCGGCGGGCACGGGCCCGGGGGCGCGTGTGAGGGTGGGCACGGAGCCCGCGGTCTCAGACCCCGACCTGGCCGGCAGGGGCGTACTGTCGGTTGAGGATGTCCTGTACATCGACGTGCTCTCCAGCGATGATCGTCTCGGCCGCATGCGGGGTGAGCAGTGCGACGTGCTGATAGCCGAACAGCGTCGGCCGGACCCTGGTCAGCAGCTTCGACAGGCCGCCGAGAATCGTGGCGAGCGGTCCGCGGCCGCCGAGCAGCGACCAGAACGGCGCCCCGGTGGACGCGATGTCGAGCACGTCGTAGCCGGCGTTCCGGACGGTGCGGCGCAGGCTGGCCCGGGTGAAGAAACGCAGATGCGTCTCGTCGAGGATGCCGCGCCGGTCGTAGTCGAAGACTCCGAACGCGACCCGCAGCCGTGAATACCAGTGGCTGAAGTTCGGCACGGACAGCAGCACATGGCCACCCGGCCGGAGCACGGTCGCGGCCTCGGCGAGGACGCGTTCGGGACGGGAGAGGTGCTCGATGACATCTCCGGCGACCACATAGTCGAAGTCGGTACCGATCTCGTCGGGCAGCCCCTCCTCCAGGTCGGCGAGGTAGAAGTGCGTGCAACTCTCGCGGACGCCCGGGACCTCGATGTAGTCGACGCCGGTCACTTCGTGGCCGAGCGCTTCCAGGCGCTGCGCGAACAGGCCGCCGGAGCAGCCGAGATCGAGGACGCGGCCGGGCGGCAGTGCTCGCATCTTCTCCAGGATGACGGCGTGCGAGGAGCCGTCGCCTTCCTTGAAGGCGTACTCGACGGGCTTGGGGATCCAGGCGCAGGTGCCGAACCCCTTGATGGCGAGGCGGTATTCGAGGACGTCCTTGACGACGTCCTTCGCGTACTTCATGCCGTTGACGTAGCAGATCTCGTCGCCGTAGTACGTCGGGACGGGGATCTCCTTGATCCGCATCCCTGCGTTGAGCAACTGGACGATGATCTGGGTGTCGAAGTCGAACGCGTCGGTGTTCCGGGCAATGGGCAGCTTCTTGAGCGCCTCGACGCTGTAGGCGCGGTAGCCGGAGTGGAATTCGGTGAGCTGCGAGCCGAGGAGCCCGTTCTCCAGGCGGGTGAGAATGCGATTGCCGAGCCACTTGTACATCGGCATGCCGCCCTTGAGGGCGCCGCCGGACTTCATCATCCGCGAACCGAACACGGCTTCGCATTCACCGCGTTCGATCGGTCCGACCATCTCGGGCAGCAGTTCGGGGGCGTACTGCCCGTCACCGTGCAGCAGCACGATGATGTCCAGTCCGTGTTCGGCGGCCAGCGCGTATCCGGCCTTCTGGTTTCCGCCGTATCCGAGATTCTTGGTGTGCCGCATCACGACGGTCCGCGGCATTCCCTCCGCCAGTGACCAGCGGCATCCTGCGGTGAAGGTCGCGTCATGACTCGCGTCGTCGAGAATGAGGATCTCGGAGAGCCGGGACCGGAAATCCTCCGGAATCCGGTCGAGGGTGTTCTCCAGCGTCGACTCGGCGTTGTACGCGACCACCAGGATGCCGATCCTGGGGTTCGTGCTTTCCTTCACGGAAGGTTCTCCAGTTGTGCTCGGGTGTGGTCAGTTGACGGCGGAACCGGACGGATGCGAGGTACGGGGCGCCGTGACCGATGCCGGTTCGGCGGGGGACGACGAAGGCCAGTCCGGCGGGGTGGCGAGGATCTTGCGGACGCCGGTGACCAGACAGATCGCGAGCACGAACCAGCCGGCAGTGCCCAGCTGCAGCACCGTTTCGCTCCAGCGCACGGCAGAGCGTCCCTGGTAGCCGAGGACGGCCGTCCAGCCGAGTACGCAGCTGTATGCGAGCCCCTCCCAGAACCCGATGACGAACATCCCGGCCGCGGCCCAGGTCAGGTACTGCAGGCCGGATGCGGTGGTGAGGAGCAGCAGCAGGCCCATCGTCACGGCGACGGCGCCGGGCAGCTGCGCGGGCCGGACCAGGGCCAGCCAGACGCCGACGGCCACGCAGATCACGACGGAGATGTAGTGGCCCTCGCCGCGGATGAAGGCGATGAACGCCTCCGGCAGACCCAGCGCATCGGCGAACCGGACGAGCCCCCAGAGGCGATAGCCGCCGCCCGCGTACTCCAGGACGTTCTCCTTGAGGTTCTCCGGCACGGCCACCAGGACGGGTCCCCAGACGAGCGCGACCAGCGCGGTGAACCCCGCGGTGAAGCGGACGAACACCGGCCTGCCGCCCCGCAGTGCGACGACGAACAGCGCCGGAATCACCACGACCGGGATGAACTTGACGCTGATCGACAGCGCGGCGGCCACCCCGGCGGCCAGCGGCGACCTCCGGTCGGCCAGCAGATACGCGGCGGCGAACGCAAAGGCGATGGCAACCGCGTCGGTGTTGCCGTGGTAGCCCGAGGTGGCGATCAGGACCGGGCAGAGGGCCACGCCGATCCCGCAGGCGACCGCGGTACGCAGGCTGCGGCGCCGCCGGGCAATTTCGAACACGATGAGTGTGCAGAAAAAGTCGGCGATCGAGGCAGGTGATCGAATCAGCACCCCGAACGGAATTCCGATTTCGGCGAGCTCATTCAGCCCCAGGAGCATCCAGCCGGCCAGCGGTGGATGGTTGTAGACGGGCAGACCCGGCAACGGCTGTTCATAAATGCGAACGGGACCGTAAACGGTGACGGCCTTTGCGAAACCTTGGAAAATGCGCACGTCGGCAGGGCCCGGCGTGTTCACCGCTACCAGCATTCTGACAAGCAGCCCGATGGTCGCGGCGACGAGCACGACAGCTCTTGCGCGTCGCACGTTCCAGGCGTCGCACCACATTCGGATACCCATGAAAACAGAACGTAGCAACCCGCAGCCGCTATTCAGTGCACCGATCAACACACTTAAGCGCACGAGGGAATCGATTCCCTGCCCATCTGCACGTACACCGGAGGCACAAATCACTCGAACGGTTCACACATCCCGCATTGCCGGTGTGACCCTTCTCGTTCACCACCGCTTCACCCCGGGTTCCGGTCCCCGGTCCCGCGCGGGCACGGGGACCGGAACCGGGGAACACACCGGCGTGGACTACCGGGGCGCGGCCTGCACCATCCGGTCGACCACCCGCTCCGCCGCATGCCCGTCGTCGAGGTCGCAGAAGTCCCGCCGAAATGCCTCGTACGCCTGCGCGTGTCCCGCGGTGGCCCGAACCGGGTCGCGCAGCGCCTCGATGAGAGCGGCGGAGTCGGGGATCAGCGGGCCGGGGGCGCGGTTCTCGAAGTCGAAACAGAAGCCGCGCAGGGTGTCGCGGTAGTGGGCGAGGTCGTACGTGTGGAACAGCATCGGACGACCGGTCTGGGCGAAGTCGAACATCAGCGAGGAGTAGTCGGTGACCAGCGCATCGCTGATCAGCATCAGCTCGCCGACGTCCCCGTAGCGCGAGACGTCCCGCACGACGCCGCTGCCGGAGTCCGGGAGCCGGTCGGCGACCAGATAGTGACGGCGCACCAACAGCACTGTATCGGAGCCGAGTTCGCGTTCGGCCGCGGCCAGGTCGAGCTGGAGGTCGAGGGCGAATCTGCCGCCGCCCTGCGGCCGGTCCTCGCGCCAGGTCGGCGCGTACAGCACGACCCGCTTGCCTCTGGGGATCCCCAGCCGCTCCCGTACCGCGGCGGCGACCTTGGTCCGGTCCGAGGCGTGGAAGAGGTCGTTGCGGGGATAGCCGCACTCCAGCATCTCCCCCCGGTAGCCGAAGGAGCGCCGCAGAACGGGGGTGGAGAAGCTGTTCGGGGAGACCAGGACGCTCCACTGGCTTGCGCGCTGTTCGATGGTGGCGATGTAGGCGGCGTTGGCCTGGGCGGTGCCCGCGAGGTCGAGGCCGATGCGCTTGAGCGGAGTGCCGTGCCAGGTCTGGACGACGGTCTGGCCGTCGCGCCGTTCGAACCACTCGGGCAGCTGGGTGTTGGTGACGATGTGGCGGCTGCGGGCCAGCGCTTCGTGCCAGGCGGCGGAGCCGTGGACCACGGCGGTGGCGCCCGCGGGGATCCGGGCCTGCTGATCGCGTACGACCCACAGATGCTCGAACGCGGTGGTGCGGGCGGCCAGTTCCTCGTAGATCGCGCGCGGCGAGTCGGAGTACTGGCGCCCGTCGAAGCTGCTGTGCAGGACGGTGTCACGCAGCGGGGCGGTGCGCTGTCCGGCGTACGCCTCGCGCAGCAGCCGCTTGCCGCGGGCGCCGCGCTCCGCCGCGGTGAGCATGGACGCGCAGTTGACGAGCAGCTGGTCGTGGTAGCGCCGCTCGATGACGTAGGTGCGGCCCGCGAGCGTACGGGCGGCGGGGAGGGTGCGGTGGGCGGCGGCCGGGATACGCAGCGGCATGTCGCCCGTGTCGTCGGCGGCGCCCTTCGGGCGGAGGAAGAAGTACCAGTGGCCCTCACCCAGGGGCAGCGGGCCGCCGGGCGCTTCTACGGCGTCGGGCCGCAGCTCGGCCCGGAACCTCCGGGCCTGCGCCGGCCCGGAGAACGCCACCGGGAAGACGGCCTCCTCGTGGTGACCGCTGTGCCGGGCCACCAGCTCGACGGGGTGGTCGGGGTCGTCGGGGAAGGAGCCCTCCAGGAGCAGCAGCCCGTCCTCCGTCCAGGTCGCCAGCTCGCAGGCGGGCTGCACAGGCCGGTCGCTGATCAGCAGATTGCCTCGCGAGGTGGCGGTGAGCGCGAGCTCGCGCCGCTCGTCGTCGCGCCCTTCGGGTGCGGACGAACCGATCGGGTAGCGGCCCGGCGGAACAGGGCCCGGCACGTCGATCGGTGTCCTGCGGCCGTCCGGTCCGACCAGATGCAGGCTGTACGCGACGGCGCCCGCTCCCGTCGTCGGCCGCGCGTCGGTGACCGCTGCGAGCGGGATCACGGCGGAGAAGCGCCGCCAGCCCGACGCCGACGGCACAGCGCCCTCGTGGACGGTCGCCGGGCAGTCGAAGGAGGTGCCGGAGGGACGGTGGGTGAGGCCGATCCGCAGCGGCTCCTTGCCAAGGCGGTCGCGGATCATGCCGCCGATCACCACGGTGGCGGTCCCGTCTCCCGCGTCGCCCGCCCGGTGCGTCTCGAACCGGGCGTCGATCCGCTCCGCGTGCACCACCAGCTTGCCGCCCTCGAAGGCGGGCACGATCCGGTGGTCGCCGTCCGGCCGGTGCACGGGCGGCGCCGCCGCGGACTCGTCGGTGGAGACGTCGGAGCGGCGCAGCATCCCGTGTCCGGCGATGCCGACTTCGAGGCGCCAGGTGAGCCGTTCGGTGTCGCCGTCGGCGGAGATCCGGAGCCGGGCCGGGTCGATGACCGTCTCGAAACCGGACCGGTCGTAGTCGTGCAGGCTCTGCCGGGAGCGGGCGGTGGCCTCCGGTTCATCGGCCGTACGCAGCCGCAGCGGCACCACATGCCGGCGCCCGGCCCGCAGCCAGCCGGCCCGGAACTCGCTGTGCCGCGAGCCGGCGGGCAGGTTGTGGATGTACGCGTACCCCTTGAGGTGCAGCTTGCCGCCCTGCCAGTGCGCCTCGCGCAGCCGGGCGGTGAGCGGCAGGTCCCGGTCGCCGATCCGCAGCACCGAGCGCGGTACCGGCTGGGTGAGGGCCGGGTACGAGGCGCTGCGGCGCCGCACGCCCCGCACGGCGAAGGCGCCGGGTTCGGCCTTGTCGTGGGCGAGCAGCTCCAGGAGTTCGTCGGTGCGCCGCTCGCGTACGAGATGCCACATCACCCGCAGCCGCAGCGGCAGCCCGTCGAGGACGGCCGGGTCGACCTGGTCGGTGAACTCGTTGGCGTACGTGAGGAAGGCGCGGCGGTACTCGTCGTCGCCGTCGGGCAGGGCCTCCATGAAGTACCAGAGGTCGTTGGCGAGGACATGCGCCTCGTAGTGGCGTTTGTCGGCGGCGCTGCGGTGCTGTTCGAGGAAGGTGGAGACGCCCAGTACGTGCGAGGCCCGGTCCTGGATGCCGCGGACGACGGCACGGCGGGCGGTGATCGAGCCGACGCGGTCCCGCCAGTGGTAGACGGCGTCCTTGACGACGTCGACGGAGCGGGCCAAGAAGTGAGCGGGGAGGACGACGGGGATGTCCTCGTAGAGGGTGCCGACCGGGAAGGCGAAGGCGTGCTCGTCCCAGAAGGACCGGCGGAAGACCTTGTTGCAGGCAATCCGGTCGGCGGCGAGGTCCCAGTCGCGGGAGATGTGGGTGCGCAGCCGGGTGGTCGCCATGGGCTTGCGGAAGTTGGGCGACTGCTGGAGCTTGCCGGAGGCCCGCAGCCGGAGCACATTGCCGGTTGCGATGTCCGATCCCGTCTCGTCGAGTGCGCCGACGAGGAGTTCGTACGCCCGGGGCGGCAGGATGTCGTCGCTGTCGACGAAGGCGACGTAGCCGCTGCCCGGGTCGCAGTTGCGGACACCGGTGTTGCGGGCGTGCCCGAGGCCGCCGTTCTTCTGCCTCACCAGCCGGAACCGGCTGTCCTGTTCTGCGAAGGCAGTGGCCAGGGCGGCACTGTCGTCGGTGGACCCGTCGTCGACCATCACCACCTCGAGGTCGGCCATGGTCTGCTCCGCGAGGGACTTCAGGCAGTCCGTCAGGTAGAGCTCCACGTTGTAGACGGGGACGACGACACTGAGCCGTGGCGGCATGTTGAGCACGTCCGTTCATCGGGGGCCTGGTTGTCCGTATGGCTCAACCGCGTGAACGACCGGGGGTCACCGGTTACGGCCTCGAATGAGTGACATCACAAGCCGTTCAGGAACACCATCGCATCACACGGTCGGCGGCGTGCCCGACATCGTACGGACAGAACCGCTCCCGGAACACGACCCTCAGCCGGGCCGCCCGCTGCGACCTCCGCCCCCCGATCCGCAGGACGATCTCCGGCATCTCGTGCTCGGTGCGGAGTTACCCGATGGACGGATAACGGGTCACATCCACCCCCTGGGCAGGCGGTCAGTTCTTGTTGAGGGCGGCGACGGCCGACTCGGCCAGATCGTCCAGATAGCCCTTGGGCAGCGCGCCGCGGACCACGGCGAGCCGCCAGTACAGCGGGCCGACGATCAGGTCCAGGGCGCGGTCCGGGTCGCTGTCCTCGGGCAGCTCGCCGCGGGCGACGGCGTCCCGGACGACCACGGCGGCGATGCCCTGCTGCGGGTCCAGCAGGGCCGACTTGATCGTGTCGGAGATCTCCGGGTTGCGCGCCGCCTCGACCAGCAGATCCGGGATGACCTGCGAGGCGACGGGGTGGCGCAGCGCGTAGGCGGCCAGCTGGAGCACAGCGCGGACATCCCCGTACAGCGAACCGGTGGCCGGCGCCGGCATGCCCTGGACCGCGACGGCGGAGACCAGGTCGAGGACGAGGGCCAGCTTGGACTTCCAGCGGCGGTAGACGGCGGTCTTGCCGACCCCCGCGCGCCGGGCGATGCCCTCGATCGACATCCGGGCGAAGCCGACCGCCGCCAGCTCCTCGAAGACGGCGCTGCGGATGGCATCGGTGACGTCCTCGCGCAGCACAGCGGCTCCGGCGGGGACGCGGCGGCGGGTTCCCGGGTCGGTGGTCATGGTCCGAATGATAGTCCGTAACGACGAAACGGTTGCGTTGCGACGTGGTCACGTCCTACTCTCGGCGTTGCGACGATACGGTTCCGTTCCGGCGTCCGCGACGATGGTTCCTGTCCTCCCGTCGAAAGCGATCGTGGTGAGCCAGACAACAGCCCCGCCGACCACCCCGGCGGTGACCGACGCAGCCCCCGCCTACCTCCTCCCGGTCCACGGACCGGGCGAGCTCGCCGCGCTCGCGGCCCGGCACGGGCTGACCGTGAGCGGGGCCCGGCCGACGCTCGGCGCGTACGTCCGGCAGCTGTGGGGCCGCCGGCACTTCATCACGGCATTCGCCACCGCCAAGCTCACCGCCCAGTACAGCCAGGCGAAGCTCGGCCAGATCTGGCAGATCATGACCCCGCTGCTCAACGCGACGGTCTACTACTTCATCTTCGGCATCCTGATGAACACGAAGAAGAACGTCGAGGACTTCGTTCCGTTCCTCGTCACGGGCGTGTTCATCTGGACCTTCACCAGCAGCTCGATCACCGCGGGCACCCGCGCGATCAGCGGCAACCTCGGCCTCGTCCGGGCCCTGCACTTCCCGCGCGCCTCGCTGCCCATCGCACTGGCGCTGCAGCAGCTCCAGCAGCTGCTGTTCTCAATGGGTGCACTGGTCCTGATCCTGATCGGGTTCGGGCAGTTCCCCCGGCCGTCGTGGCTGCTGGCGATCCCGGCGCTGACTCTTCAGGCCGTCTTCAACACCGGCGTCTCGATGGTCGTGGCGCGGCTGGCCGCCCGGACCCCGGACATCGCGCAACTGACGCCGTTCGTCCTGCGCACCTGGATGTACGCGTCGGGTGTCATGTTCAGCATCGACGACCACCTGAAGGGGGACGACAGGGTTCCGCACTTCGTGAAAGTGGCGCTGGAGTGCAATCCGGCCGCCGTCTTCATCGACCTGATGCGGTTCGCACTCATCGACAGCTTCAGCGGGGCGCAGCTGCCCCCGCATGTGTGGGCCGTCGCCACGGGCTGGGCGCTCGTGTGCGGGGTGGGCGGCTTCGTGTATTTCTGGAAGGCCGAGGAGCTGTACGGACGTGGCTGAGAACATGACGGACAACAAGGAGCGGGTGCCGACCGTCGTCGTGGACGACGTTCACATCACCTACAAGGTCAACGGCGCGCGCACCGGGAAGGGCAGCGCCACCTCGGCCCTCAGCAGGATCGCTTCCCGGCGGCAGACCCCCGGCGTGCGCGAGGTGCACGCCGTGAAGGGCGTCAGCTTCGCCGCGTACAAGGGCGAGGCGATCGGCCTGATCGGTTCCAACGGCTCGGGGAAGTCGACGCTGCTGAAAGCCATCGCCGGTCTGCTACCGCCGTCGAAGGGCCGGGTGCACACCCAGGGGCAGCCGTCGCTGCTCGGCGTGAACGCGGCGCTGATGAGCGATCTGACCGGCGAGCGGAACGTCATCCTCGGTGGGCTGGCGATGGGCATGACGCGCGACGAGATCCGCGAGCGCTACCAGCGGATCGTCGACTTCTCCGGCATCAACGAGAAGGGCGACTTCATCACGCTGCCGATGCGTACGTACTCGTCGGGCATGGGTGCCAGGCTGCGTTTCTCCATCGCCGCCGCCAAGAGCCATGACGTCCTGCTGATCGACGAGGCGCTGTCCACGGGCGACGCCAAGTTCCAGCGGCGCAGCAAGGAGCGGATCATCGAGCTGCGCAAGGAGGCGGGCACCGTGTTCCTGGTCAGCCACAGCAACAAGTCGATCACCGAGACCTGCGACCGGGCGCTCTGGCTGGAGTCGGGAACGCTGCGGATGGACGGTCCGGCGGAGGAAGTCGTCGCCGCGTACGAGAAGTTCACCACCAAGAAGTGAAGTCCGCCGCCGAGACCCGCCTGCTCTGATCACTCCGGCCGGGCCGAGCCCGGCCGGCACCGTCAAGCCCGTCCGGCGATGGAGGACACCTCCGTCGCCGGACGGTCAGGCACCCGTTCCGGCCCGTCCGGCATCTGAGGACGAAGCGGCTGCCGGACGCACCCGGCAGCCGCTTCGTCCTCGGACCACTACCCGTGCGTACGCAGCAGCGTCCGCATCGTGCGCATAGCCACCGACAGGTTCGCCAGATCGAACGAGTCCGACCCCTGGATCTCCTCCAGCGTGGAGCGCGAACGCGTCAGGATCGCCGCGTTCTTCTCCTCCCAGGCCGCATACCGCTCCTCCGGCGTCGACGTCCCGTTGCCCACACTCAGCACATCCCCGGTGAGCGCGGCATGCGCTGCGTACAGGTCCTCGCGGATGGAGGCGCGGGCCATGGACTGCCAGCGGTCGTTCCGCGGCAGTTCGATGATCCGGTCCATCAGCTGGGTGACGCCCAGCCGGTCGCCGAGGTCGTAGTAGACCTCGGCGACGGCAAGGGGGTCCTTGCCGATGCGCTCGGCGATCGCCACGATGTCGAGCGCCGGGAAGGCGGACGAGAATCCTGCGACGCGCTGCGCCAGTTCGTCCGGGACGCCCACCTCGGTCAGCTCGTCCAGGATCGACTGGTACCACTCCTGGTCGGCGCCCCTCAGCATCTTGGGCAGTTCGGCCCAGACCTGGTCGACGCCGTCCTTGAAGAAGCCGATCGTCTCGGCGATCTCCAGCGGCTGCGGCCGGTTGCCGAGCAGCCAGCGCGAGCCGCGCTCGACGAGCCGGCGCGAGTGCAGCCGGATCCGGGTCTGCACATCGGCGGCGACCTTGTTGTCGAGCGCCTCGACGGCGTCCCACACCTGGCCGAGGCCGAAGATCTCGCGGGCCGCGGTCTGGGCCCGCACGATCTCCGCGATCGACGCGCCGGTCTCTTCCCGCAGCCGGTGCAGGAAGGTCGAACCACCGGTGTTCACCGTGTCGTTGACCAGCACCGTGGTGATGATCTCGCGGCGCAGCGCGTGCCCGTCGACCGCCTCGGGGAACTGCGCGCGCAGCTGCGCGGGGAAGTAGGCGTACAGCAGCTTCTGCAGGTACGGGTCGTCCGGCAGGCTGGTCTTGATCAGCTCGTCGGACGCGGTGATCTTCGTGTAGGCGAGCAGTACTGCTAGCTCGGGCTGGCTGAGCCCCTTACCGCCGTTCAGCAGCTCGCGGATCTGCCGGTCGGTGGGCAGGAACTCCAGCGCCCGGTCGAGGTGTCCGTCGCGGCCGAGACGGCGCATGAAGCGCTGCTGGGCGTGGAGCAGGGAGGCGGACTGGGCGACGGAATTGGCGAGCGCGGTGTTCTGCGCGTAGTTGTTGCGCAGCACCAGACGCCCGATCTCGTCGGTCATCTCGGCGAGCAGCTTGTTGCGCTGCTTGACGGTCATGTCGCCGTCCCGGACCAGGCTGTTGAGCAGGATCTTGATGTTCACCTCGTGGTCGGAGGTGTCCACACCGGCGCTGTTGTCGATCGCGTCGGTGTTGATCCGGCCGCCGCCCCGGGCGAATTCGATCCGGCCGAACTGGGTGGCGCCGAGATTGCCGCCCTCGCCGACGACCTTGGCACGCAGGTCCTCGCCGTTGACGCGGATCGCGTCGTTGGCCTTGTCGCCGACGTCGGCGTTCGACTCGGCGGAGGACTTGATGTACGTACCGATGCCGCCGTTCCACAGCAGGTCGACGCGGGACTTGAGGATGGTCTTCATCAGGTCGGCAGGCGTCATCTTGGTGATACCGGACTCGATGCCGAGCGCCTCGCGGACGTGCGCGTTGACCGGGATCGACTTCGCGGTACGGGGGTGGATGCCGCCGCCCGCGGAGAGCAGTTCCTTGTTGTAGTCGGCCCAGGAGCTGCGCGGCAGGTCGAAGAGGCGACGCCGCTCGGCGTACGAGGTGGCGGCGTCCGGGGTCGGGTCGAGGAAGATGTGCCGGTGGTCGAAGGCTGCGACGAGCCGGATGTGCTCGGAGAGCAGCATGCCGTTGCCGAACACGTCACCGGACATGTCGCCGACGCCGACGACCGTGAAGTCCTCGGTCTGGGTGTCGTGGCCGAGCTCGCGGAAGTGCCGCTTGACGGACTCCCAGGCGCCGCGGGCGGTGATGCCCATGCCCTTGTGGTCGTACCCGGCGGAGCCGCCGGAGGCGAACGCGTCGCCGAGCCAGAAGCCGTACGCGACGGCGACCTCGTTGGCGATGTCGGAGAAGCTCGCGGTGCCCTTGTCGGCGGCGACGACGAGATACGTGTCGTCCTCGTCGTGGCGGACGACGCCGACGGGCGGCACGACCTCGCCGGCCACCAGGTTGTCGGTGATGTCGAGCAGCGCCGAGATGAACGTCCGGTACGAGGCGATGCCCTCGGCCAGCCAGGCGTCACGGTCGACGGCCGGGTCCGGCAGCTGCTTGGCGACGAAGCCGCCCTTGGCTCCGACCGGCACGATGACGGTGTTCTTCACCATCTGCGCCTTGACCAGGCCGAGGATCTCCGTACGGAAGTCCTCCCGCCGGTCCGACCACCGCAGGCCACCACGGGCGACCTTGCCGAAGCGCAGGTGGACGCCCTCGACTCGCGGCGAGTACACCCAGATCTCGAACGCCGGGCGGGGCGCCGGCAGGTCCGGGATGGCCTGCGGGTCGAACTTCATCGAGATGTACGAGTGCGGCTTCCCGTCGTCCGCCTCCTGGAAGAAGTTGGTGCGCAGGGTGGCCTTGATGACAGTGAGGAAGGACCGCAGGATCCGGTCCTCGTCGAGCGAGGCGACCTGGTCGAGCGCCCCGTCGAGCTCCTCGAGGAGACCGTCGGTCAGCTCGGTGCCGGCGCTCTGCCGGCCCGGCGACATCCGTGCCTCGAAGAGGGAGATCAGCAGCCGGGTGGTGTGGACGTTGTTACGGAGGGTGTCCTCCATGTAGTCCTGGCTGAAGGTCGAACCGGCCTGACGCATGTACTTCGCGTAGGCGCGCAGCACCATCGCCTGCCGCCAGTTCAGACCGGCGCCGAGCACCAGGGTGTTGAAGCCGTCGTTCTCGGCCCCACCGGTCCACACCGCTGCGAACGCGTCCTGGAAGCGGTCGCGGGCGTCGTCGGCGAGGTAGTTGCCACTGCCGTTGACCTCCGGCATCCGCAGACCGAAGTCGTAGATCCAGGCGTGCGTACGGTCTGCGCAGCGCAGCTCGTACGGACGCTCGTCGACGACCTCGACACCGAGCCGCTGGAGCGCCGGGAGGACGGCGGAGAGGGAGACCTGCTCGCCGGTCCGGTAGATCTTGAAGCGGCGCTCGCCGGGGGCGGCGCCGACCGGCTCGTACAGGCTGAGCGCGAAGTCCTTCCCGTCGTGCTTGAGCGCTTCGAGGTGGACCAGGTCGGCGACGGCGGAGCGCGGCGAGTGGTCGGCCTTGTAGCCCTCGGGGAACGAGTGACCGTACTGCCGCATCAGCTCGGCGGCGCGCTCCTCACCGCACTCGGCGTTCAGCGCCTCCTGGAAGCCGTCGGCCCAGGAGCGGGCGGCCTCGACGAGGCGGGCCTCGACGCGGTCGGTCTCGGTGTCGGTGAGGTCGGGCAGCTCGGTGCCGGGCGCGACACGGACGACGAAGTGCAGCCGGGACAGGATCGACTCGGTGTTCCAGGCGGTGAAGTCGACGCTGGTGCCGCCGAGCTCCTCCTTCAGGATGTCGACCAGCCGGAGCCGCACACCGGTGGTGTAGCGGTCGCGCGGCAGGTAGACGATCGCGGAGTAGTAGCGCCCGTACTCGTCCTGGCGCAGGTACAGCCGCAGCCGGCGCCGCTCCTGGAGGTAGAGCACGGAGGTGACGATGGAGCGCAGCTGGTCGACGGGCGTCTGGAAGAGCTCGTCGCGCGGGTACGTCTCCAGGATCTGCAGCAGGTCGCGGCCGTCGTGGCTGTTGGGCGAGAAGCCCGCGCCCTCCAGCACCTCGGCGACCTTGCGGCGGATGACGGGCACCCGGCGCACGGACTCGGTGTAGGCGGCGGACGAGAACAGTCCGAGGAAGCGGCGCTCACCGATGACGTTGCCGTCGGCGTCGAACTTCTTCACCCCGACGTAGTCGAGGTAGCTGGGGCGGTGCACGGTCGACCGGCTGTTCGCCTTGGTCAGGATGAGCAGCTTGCGCTCACGGGCCTTGGCGCGGGCGTCGGCGGGCAGCCGGCCGAAGGACGGGCTGACCGGGTGCGCCTCGTCCTCGCTGTGGTGCGGGTCGGAGCGCAGGATGCCGAGGCCGGTGCCGGGGACGGCGGCCAGCGCGTCGGTCTCCTTCAGCTCGTACTCGCGGTACCCGAGGAAGGTGAAGTGGTCGGCGGCGAGCCAGCGCAGCAGCTCCCGCGCCTCGTTCACCTCTTCGTCGGCGAGGGCATCGAGCGGCTCGCCGGGCAGGTCGTCGGCGATGCGCAGCGCTGCGTCGCGCATCTTCTCCCAGTCCTCGACGGTCTCCCGTACGTCGGACAGCACCCGCAGCAGGTTCTCGGCGATCTGCTTGAGGTCGGAGCGGTCGGTCTCGCGGTCGATCTCGACGTGGATCCAGGACTCGACGAGCGCGTCGTGCGGCAGTGCGGTCCTGGTGTCCTTGGCCCCGTCGGCGCCCTTGCGGGCCTGCGGGCCCACCGAGAGGCCGTTGCCCTCGGCGAGGACCTCGATGAGCTTGCCGGTGACATCGCGCCGGACAACGATCTGCGGGTGGATCACGACATGGATGCCGCGCCCCTGCCGGGACAGCTCATTGGTGACGGAGTCGACCAGGAACGGCATGTCGTCCGTGACGACCTCGACGACGGAGTGGCTGGACGTCCAGCCGTTCTCTTCGACGGTCGGGGTGTGCACCCGCACGTTCGCGGTGCCCTGCGGGCGGATCTCCGCGAGCCGGTAATGGGAGGAAGCGGCGCCGAAGACATCGACCGGGTCGCGGCCGGCGAGGTCCTCCGGAGCGGTGTGCAGGTAGTAGCGCTGGAGGTAGGAGAGCAGCACGTCCTGGCCGGGACGCTCGTCCTGCCCGGCCTTGGAGCCACCGGCCCCGGTGCCTGCCACGTGCACCCGGGTGGTACCGCCCGGGCCGCCGACACCACCGCCCGGGCTGTTGTCAGCTACCTTGGCGGCCCGTGCGAGCAGCTCGGCCTTGGCTTCGTCCAGCTTGGTCTGCATGTCCTCTGGCTCCTGTCGCGCGCCGTTGCGTGACGTAGGTGAAAAAGGCGACGTACCGCCACGACACGGGGTTTCCGGTCTGAGACGACGCTATGCCGCTATGAGAGATGCCCGGGACCTTATTGGCCATTTTTGGCAGTGGGTCCGGGACGAGGGGATCAGCCCGGGCACGTTGGCACTCCGGGCGCAGGCCGGGGGCTTCACTGCCCCCGAGGCGTATCGCGCTGATCACGGGTCCAGGCTATCTCGCCCGCACCCGGAACCGTCATGAGCCGTATGTGTACAAAAGATGGTCCCGAACTTTGACACTCTGGACAGCGCGCGACGGACAGATGCACGCTTATGGGAGACGTCCGCGCGAGGGGAGCCGCACCATGGCACCGAAGATCCTGATCGTCACCGGCGACGCTGCCGAATCCCTGGAGGTCCTCTACCCGTACCAGCGGCTGCGCGAGGAGGGGTACGACGTCCACATCGCGGCCCCCGCCCGCAAGACACTCCGCTTCGTGGTCCACGACTTCGAGCCCGGCTTCGACACGTACACCGAGAAGCCCGGCTACACCTGGCCGGCCGACCTGGCATTCTCCGAGGTGGACGCCGGTGACTACGTAGCCCTGGTCATCCCCGGCGGACGCGCCCCCGAGTACCTGCGCAACGACGCCGAACTCCGCAAGATCATCAAGGCCTTCTTCGACACGGACAAGCCGGTGGCGCAGATCTGCCACGGCCCCTTGCTGACGGCGGCGATCGGCGAGCTGGGCGGCCGCCGTGTCACCGCGTACCCCGCGCTGGAACTCGACATGCAGACGGCGGGCGCCAC
This sequence comes from Streptomyces sp. NPDC005181, assembly GCF_040608395.1. Taxonomy (NCBI): domain Bacteria; kingdom Bacillati; phylum Actinomycetota; class Actinomycetes; order Kitasatosporales; family Streptomycetaceae; genus Streptomyces; species Streptomyces sp. NPDC005181. Next base: position 21,497 of record NZ_JBEXID010000016.1, on the reverse strand, counting down.
CTTCGAGGACCACGAAGCGGTGGTCGACGGCACCCTGATCTCGTCCCGCGCCTGGCCGGACCACTCGGCCTGGATGCGCGAGTTCCTGAAGGTCCTGCGTACCAAGGCTCCCGCGGACTAGGCCCTCCCACACGGATCGTTCCGGGCCGTTTCGGATCCTGCCGGGCCCGGCAGCCCCATCCCTCAGCCGGCCATCCGCTCGGCGAGCGCCACAGCCTCGCCCAGGCTGTCCACCACCGGCACCCCGGCCGCCTCCAGGCTGCTCCGGCTGTGCGACCCCCCGGTGTAGAGCACTGCGCGCGCACCGACATGCGCCGCGGCCACCGCGTCGTCCACCGCATCACCGATCACCACCGTGCAATCGGGAGACACTCCGTCCAGCGCGGCAAAGTGCCGCTCCATGTGCTGCGCCTTGCTGCCGCCGGACGGCCCGGTGCGGCCGTCGACCCGCGTGAAGTGCCGCTCGATTCCGTACCCCCGCACCACCGGGACCAGCTGCTCGTGGACGTACATGCTCAGCAGCGACTGACTGCGGCCGGCCAGCTGCCACTGCGCGAGCAGCTCCTCGGCACCCGTGGTGAGCCCGCAGGCGGCCCGCTGCTCCATGTAGTACCGGTGGAAGATCCCGTCCATCCGCTCCCACTCGGCCTCGGTGGGCAGCCGGCCCATCAGCCGCTCGTAGAAGCGCGGGATCGGGATGCAGTACATCTCGCGGTACTGCTCAAGCGTGATCGGCTCCATGCCGACCTCGGCGAACGCGGCGTTCGTCGCACCGACGACCGCGGCGTTGTCGTCGAGCAGTGTGCCGTTCCAGTCCCAGACCAGATGCGTGCGGTGCTTCCCGTTCGTCCCCATGGAATGAAAATACCCGCCGGGTACGACAACGGGCCCGCGCCCTGCGCCTGCGCGCTCGACCTGCGCCGTCAGCCGATCAGGTTGGGAATCTCCTGCACCCCGAACCAGAGCAGCTCATGATCCTCGGCGCCGTCCACGACGAACTGCGCGTCGTCGTCGCCGAGGTCCGCAGCGCCGAGCACCGACGCGGCCGCCGCCACGTCCTTCTCCGCGTCGTCCGCGTCGACATGCACCGCGGCCGCCTTCACCAGCGCCACCGCGGAACCGATGCGCACCTCGCCGAGCGACGACGGGTCCAGGCTGTGGTCGGGGTCGGCGACTGCTTGCCCGTCCGGCACGTCGACGGCGACGACCACCCGCCTGCGCACCGCACCGGGATCCCCCGCGATCAGACGCAGCGAGGCGGCCGCGGCCCGGTTGAGCGCCGCGTACTCCAGCTCCTCGATGTCGTCGGAGACGTACCACTCACGCAGTGCGGGAGTCACCGCGTACGCGGTCAGCGGACCGGGGCCGACTTCGCCCGCCCGGTGCGCCGCTGCGAGACCGGAGAGGGTCAGGGGGACGTACACGCGCATGGCTGGCCGCTTTCGTAGTCGGAGACGCCCTCAGGATACGTGCGCGTCCCCCTTCGGGGTTACGAGTACGGCCCCCGACTCGTCCACCCGGCAACCGCCTGTCACCCTCCCCACGCCCTCCCAGAGCCTTGTGGCACCGGGCCCGTCACCCGGATAGGTGAACTTCACGCACCGCGGCCGGCGGCCCTTCGGCACTTGCGGCCGCATCCGCCACCGCCGTAGAAGATCCACAGCAGAAGTTACCGCCCGGTATGAAGCCGGGCCTCGGATCACGGGGGCGATCAACAATGAGCGTGAACAGGACCCGGCCCGCCGGACGCCACGACCAGCGCAGGCCCGAGACCGTACCGTCGCAGCGCCGCCGGGCCCCTCAGCGGATGCTGCGCCCGCACCACTGGTTCGCGGAGCGCCTCCTGGCGGTACTCAGCGGCCAGCGCCCGGTGCACTGGATGCTCGGCCACACGATCGGCGAGGCGTACGACCAGCTCGCCGAACTGGCCCCGACCACCCCACTGAGGGCACGCGGCGCCCGCCCGGTGGTACGCCAGTGCCACGGCGCGCAGCCTGCCCCGGGCGTGGTGGAGGCCTGCGCGAGCATCGCGGCGGGCGAACAGGTACGAGCCATGGCCTTCCGCCTGGAACAGGGCCCCGACCTGCGCTGGCGCTGCGCGGCGGTAGAACTCGGCACCACACCACATCCCACCGCACCCCGCACACACCCGTCCAGCACGCCGAGCCGCTCCCCCGGAGTAACCCCGTCCGCCACTCCGAGCCCGTCCGGCGATTGAGGGCAAAGCGCCCGCCGGGCGCCCCCGGCCCCCGTCCCGCCCCCCACACACGGCTGGGGCCGGACACCCCTCGGTGTCCGGCCCCAGCCGCCCTGCAAGACAAACCCACGCCGAAAAGCCGCAGGCGCTACCGCAACCGTGAACTACTTCTTGCGGCGCCGCCCGCCCCCACCGCTCTTCTGCGCCCTGCGCCGCTCCGCCCGGGTCAGCCCGTCCGACTCCGACACCGCTCCACCGTCACCGTTGGAGAAGTCGCCCTCGACGATGCCGCCCTCCCCGTCCACCGTGGGAGCGGAGAAGTGCAGCCGGTCAGGACGCTGCGGAGCGTCCAGCCCCTTGGCGCGGATCTCCGGACGCGCCCCGGCCGGAACCGCGGCGTCCTCCTTGGACAGCGACGGCCGCGCGGCCGCATCCTGCACCGGAACCTCCTCGACCTGCTGCTCGACCTGGACCTCCAGGTTGAACAGGTAGCCGACGGACTCCTCCTTGATGCCCTCCATCATGGCGTTGAACATGTCGAAGCCCTCGCGCTGGTACTCGACCAGCGGGTCCTTCTGCGCCATGGCCCGCAGGCCGATGCCCTCCTGGAGGTAGTCCATCTCGTAGAGGTGCTCACGCCACTTGCGGTCCAGGACGGACAGCACCACACGCCGCTCGAGCTCACGCATGATGTCCGAGCCGAGCTGCTTCTCGCGCTCGTCGTACTGCTCGTGGATGTCGTCCTTGATGGACTCGCCGATGAACTCGGCGGTGATCCCGGCCCGGTCCCCGGCCGCGTCCTCCAGCTCGTCGGTGGTGACCTTCACCGGGTAGAGCTGCTTGAACGCACCCCACAGCCGGTCGAGGTCCCACTCCTCGGCGAAGCCGTCGGCGGTCTCCTGCCGGATGTAGTCGTCGATGGTGTCGTCCATGAAGTGGCGGATCTGCTCCTGCAGGTCCTCACCCTGCAGGACGCGACGGCGCTCGCCGTAGATGACCTCACGCTGCCGGTTGAGCACCTCGTCGTACTTCAGGACGTTCTTACGCGTCTCGAAGTTCTGCTGCTCGACCTGCGACTGCGCGGACGCGATGGCCCGCGTCACCATCTTGTTCTCGATCGGGACGTCGTCCGGCACATTCGCCATCGACATGACGCGCTCGACCATCTGCGCCTTGAACAGCCGCATCAGGTCGTCGCCCAGCGACAGGTAGAAGCGGGACTCGCCCGGGTCGCCCTGACGGCCGGAACGACCGCGCAGCTGGTTGTCGATACGCCGCGACTCGTGCCGCTCGGTACCGAGCACGTACAGCCCGCCGAGCTCCTTGACCTCTTCGAACTCCGCCTTCACGGCCTGCTCGGCCTTCTCCAGCGCGGCGGGCAGCGCGGCCGCCCACTCCTCGACGTGCTCGACGGGGTCGAGACCGCGCTGGCGCAGCTCCGCCTCGGCGAGGTCGTCGGGGTTGCCGCCGAGCTTGATGTCCGTACCGCGGCCGGCCATGTTCGTCGCGACCGTGACCGCACCCTTACGGCCGGCCTGGGCGACGATCGTCGCCTCACGGTCGTGCTGCTTGGCGTTGAGGACCTCGTGCTGCACACCGCGCTTGGAGAGCTGCTGCGAGAGGTACTCGGACTTCTCGACCGAGGTGGTGCCGACCAGAATCGGCTGGCCCTTCTCGTGCTTCTCCGCGATGTCGTCGACGACCGCGGCGAACTTCGCGACCTCGGTGCGGTAGATCAGGTCGGACTGGTCCTGGCGGACCATCGGCCGGTTCGTCGGGATCGGCACGACGCCCAGCTTGTAGATCTGGTGGAACTCGGCGGCCTCGGTCATCGCCGTACCGGTCATGCCGGAGAGCTTGCCGTATAGGCGGAAGAAGTTCTGCAGGGTGATCGTGGCGAGCGTCTGGTTCTCGTCCTTGATGTCCACCCCTTCCTTCGCCTCGATCGCCTGGTGCATGCCCTCGTTGTAGCGGCGGCCGGCGAGGATACGGCCGGTGTGCTCGTCGACGATCATGACTTCGCCGTCGATGACGACGTAGTCCTTGTCCTTCTTGAAGAGTTCCTTGGCCTTGATGGCGTTGTTGAGGTACCCGACGAGGGGGGTGTTCACCGACTCGTAGAGGTTCTCGATGCCGAGCCAGTCCTCGACCTTCGCGACACCGGGCTCATGGATGGCGACGGTCCGCTTCTTCTCGTCGACCTCGTAGTCGCCGGTCTCCTCGATACCCTTGAGCGGGTTGCCGGCCTCGCCCTTGGTCAGGCGGGTGACCAGCTTGGCGAAGTCGCCGTACCACTTGGTGGCCTGGTCGGCCGGGCCGGAGATGATCAGCGGCGTACGGGCCTCGTCGACGAGGATCGAGTCGACCTCGTCGACCACGGCGAAGTTGTGGCCGCGCTGGACGAGCTCGTCCGCGGACCACGCCATGTTGTCGCGGAGGTAGTCGAAACCGAACTCGTTGTTCGTGCCGTACGTGATGTCGCAGGCGTACTGCTCGCGGCGCTGGGCCGGAGTCATGTTGGCCAGGATGCAGCCGACGGTCAGGCCCAGGAACTTGTGGACCCGGCCCATCATTTCGGAGTCGCGCTCGGCCAGATAGTCATTGACCGTGATCAGGTGCACGCCCTTGCCGGAGAGCGCATTGAGGTACGTAGGCAGGGTGCCGACGAGGGTCTTGCCCTCACCGGTCTTCATCTCGGCCACATAGCCGAGGTGCAGGGCCGCGCCGCCCATCATCTGGACGTCGTAGTGGCGCTGTCCGAGGACACGCTTCGCGGCCTCTCGGACCGTTGCGAATGCCTCGGGAAGCAGGTCATCCAGGCTCTCGCCGTCCGCGTACCGTTCCTTGTACTCGTCGGTGAGCGCCCGCAGCTCGGCGTCGGAGAGGTTGACGAAGTCCTCTTCGATGGAGCTGACCTGGTCCGCGATGCGGTGCAGTTTGCGCAGGATCTTGCCTTCGCCTGCACGCATGAGCTTGTTGAAGACGGACACTGAGGCTGGTCTCCTTGCCGGTCGGGCCTGGCACTGGGTCGTGTTACGGACGCTGGCGCGGGCACGGCAGGTGGGCCCCACCGCAACGGCCATCGTAAGCGAGGACCCCGCCTCGTCGGGAGGGCTGCCGCCGCGTTGCCACCACTGTGCCCTTCCGAGTCAACGGACAGAGGGCCCCGAAGGTGCCGAGAACCCCGAAAAGTGTTCGCATCACCGTCGGCGCCTGACCAGAATCCGTACATGGAGCCGATCACTCTCACCACCGAGCGTCTGCTGCTGCGCCCCTTCCACGCGGGCGACGCGGACGAGGTGCATGCCGCCTGTCAGGACCCGGACATCCAGCGCTGGACGGTTGTCCCGTCCCCGTACACCCACGCCGACGCTGAACTCTTCGCCCTGAAGCTGTCCCCCGGCGGCTGGCAGGACGACTCGATGTACAACTTCGCGGTGGTCCTGCGCGACGGCGGGGCCATGACAGGCGCGCTCGGCATCAACCGCCGCAACCTGCACGGCACGTACGAGGTGGGGTTCTGGACCGCGAAGGAGCACCGCGGTCTCGGCTACATGACGGAGGCGGTACGGACCGCGGCCCACTGGACCTTCACCTCGCTCGGCGGGGACCGGCTGGAGTGGCGGGCCGAGGTCGGCAACGAACCCTCGCGGGCCGTGGCGCGGCGGGCGGGCTTCCGCATGGAGGGCGACCAGCGGTCGGGGCTGCTGAACAAGGGAGTACGGCGGGACATCTGGGTCGGCGCGCTGCTCCCGTCCGACCTGGGCCTGCCGGGCGCGCACCCGTATCTCCCGGCCACGGCCACCTCGGCCGGCCTCTCCTCCGGCATGGCCCCCGGGCTCCCCACAGATCTGTCCACCGCTCCGTGAACGGATGTCAGTGCCGCCCTCTAGGGTGCGAGGCATGACGCCAGTGCCGCCTCCCGCCGCCGAACTCTCCGCCGACCAGGCCCGCAGAATCGCCCTGCGCGCCCAGGGCTTCCTCGGCGCGCCGGACCGCCGGGCCGGGGTGCCGGGCGTGCTGCGGCACCTCGGTGCCGTACAGCTCGACACGATCTCGGTGCTGGCCCGGTCGCACGAACTGATTCCGTACGCGCGCCTCGGCGCCGTCGGCCGACGCACGGTCGAGGACGCGTACTGGTCGGCCGGCCGCAGCTTCGAGTACTGGTCGCATGCGGCGTGCATCCTGCCGGTCGAGGAGTGGCCGCACTTCGCGTTCCGCCGCCGCGCCTACCGCTCGCGCCCGCACTGGCACCACGACCTGCCGGACGGGGCCTACGACGCGGTGATCAAGCAGTTGCGCGCCGAGGGTCCGCTGACGGCGACGGAGCTGGGCGGCGCGAAGAATGGCGGAGAGTGGTGGGACTGGTCGGCGTCGAAGGTCGCCGTCGAGCGGGCCCTGATGTACGGCGAGGTGGTGTGCACCGAGCGGCGCAGCTGGAAGCGGGTGTACGACCTCGCGGAGCGCGCCCTGCCCGATGCCGTACTGCACGACGATCTGGACGACACGGAGTGCCTGCGCCGGCTGGTCGCGCTCGCGGGGCAGTCGCTGGGGGTCGGCACCCGCGCGGACATCGCGGACTACCACCGGCTCAAGGGCGAGCAGTTCGACGCGGTGGTGGCGGACTCCGGTCTGGTGCCGGTGACGGTGGAGGGCTGGGCGAAGCCCGCCTGGGCCGACCCGGCGGCGCTGGCATCGGAGCCCCGCGGACGGCACCGTACGACGCTGCTGTCGCCGTTCGACTCACTGATCTGGGAGCGGGCCCGGACGGAGCGGATATTCGGCTTCACGCACCGCCTGGAGGCGTACGTCCCCAAGCCCAAACGGATCCACGGCTACTTCGCGATGCCGCTGCTGGCCGGCGGCAAGCTGCAGGGCCGGGTCGATCCAGCGCGCGAGGGCACGACGCTGGTCGCCCGGCAGGTCTCCCTGGCGGGCAGGAAGGCCGTGGCGCCGATGGCCGAGGCCCTGGTGGAGGCGGCGTCCTGGGTCGGCTGTACGGACGTACGGCTGGAGCGGGTCGACGCACCGGAGCTGCGCGAGCCGCTCGCCCAGGAAATCGCCCGCGCCCTCAATTGACCATGCCGTTGCTTTACCTGATCTCGAGGATCTTCTCCCGCATGGCATAGACCACTGCTTCCATCCTGGAGTGCAGCTGCAGCTTCTCCAGAATGTTGCGGACGTGGTTCTTCACGGTGTTCTCGGAAATGAACAGCTCCTTCGCGATATCGCGATTGTTCATGCCCGTGGCAACCAGTTTGAGGACTTCGAGCTCCCGGTCGGTCAGCCGCGGCGCCGGCACCAGTCGGCGCTCGTCGGTCCGCTGGATCATCGACTTGAACTCGGTGAGCAATTTGGACGCCATGGACGGGCTGATCTGGGACTGTCCGTCGGCTACCGCACGGATTGCCGTGGCCACCTCGTCCGTGGAGATCTCCTTGAGGAGATAGCCGGTGGCGCCCGCCTTGATCGCGTCGTAGAGGTCGGCCTCCTCGTCGCTGATCGTCAACATGATGATCTTCGCGCTGGGGGCCACCTCCTTGATGGACGTGCAGGCCTCGATGCCGCCCCGCTTGGGCATGCGCACATCCATCAGCACGATGTCGGGCAGCAGATCGGCCGCCTTGTCGACCGCCTCCGCCCCGTCACCCGCCTCGCCGACGACCTGGATGTCCTCCTCCTGGGCGAGGACGATCTCCAGGCCTCGGCGGAAGAGCGCATGGTCGTCCACCACCAGAACGCGGATCGGCTCCTTGTGGGAACCGCTGTCCGTGTCCGCGCCGGTATCGGCACCGGCAGCGTCGTCTCCGTCATTCGCATCGCGCACGGGCCCGAAGGTGTCCGCCATCGTTCCTCCCCCTGAAGGCCATGGCCTGAAGTTCACAAACACTCCGCCAACGGCATTTCACAGAACACCGATTGGCTTGGGACGCCATGATTTCATGCCTGGACGTCAGAACGGTGGTCCTGTCGTCGCACGCGGGTGCCCCTGGCGCGATTTACGCCCCAGGGGCACCGCCGATGCGGGGCGTCAGCCGCCGAGCGCACCGCCCGCGCCGCCCGCCTCGTCAGCGGCCAGCGGGTCGGTCCTCAGATGAATGACACCGTAGTCGTAAGCATGCCGCCGGTAGACGACACTGGGCTCCTTCGTCTCGGAGTCGACGAACAGATAGAAGTCGTGCCCGACCAGCTCCATCTCGTACAACGCCTGGTCGAGCGTCATCGGTGCCGCGACGTGCGTCTTCTCGCGCATCACCAGCGGTCCTTCGCCCTGTACCTCGAGCGAGCCGATCCTGGTGATGGGTACAGACGGGCCGGCGCCGTCGCCGGCCAGGTCGCCCTCGCTGTTGAAGGACGCCGTACCCGGCACGGTCTCGGCGACTTCGGCAGCGGGAATCCGGCCGTTGCCACGGCGGCTGAAGCGCTTGTCGTGCTGCTTGCGCAGCCGCGCCTCCAGCTTCCCGGTGGCCAGGTCCAGCGCTGCGTACGGGTCGCCTGCGGCCGCTTCAGCGCGGATGACCGGCCCACGCGAGCGGAGCGTGATCTCCACCCGGTCGGAGCGGTCTGCCTGACGGGGGTTTGGCTCCTTGGACACCTCGACGTCGAGGCTGATCACCTTGCCGTCGAACTTCTGGATCTTGTCCAGCTTCAGCTTCTCGGCCACGTGCTTGCGGAACCGCTCGGGCACCTCGGTCTTGCGGCCCTTGACGACGATGTCCACGCAGAACTCCGTTCCCGGATCGCTCCGCTCAGCGGCGGAGCATCTCCCTTTTGCACCAGGCCCCGGTGGTCGCCGGAGCCGCGGACTCGGTGACTTCCACCTCCTCCTCCCCCGTCGGGGAGGTCTCCACCCCACCGATCTTTTTGAACGCCTGGACTACCGGTGAGTCGCCTGCCCGAAACCTCGTGGTGCACTCGTCGAGGTCTGGCATTCACCATTCCTCACAACCGAACATAGCCTGATCGGCCGGATGTCGGCACCCGCTACTCGCACGTACCTCCGTTCAGGGCCCTTTACCCACTCACTACCTGCAACGATGCAGGCTGACTAGCAGTTCCGGTTTATTTCGAAGGCAGACGGCGACGCTGCGACAACGGCCGCCAGCCCCGATCCGGAACCCGGTCCTCTGCGCCCGCCCGCGGTTTCGACCGCCCGTGCAGCCTCCGTCAGCGAGGCCCCGGTCGTCAGAAGGTCGTCCACGAGCACTACCCGTTCGGCCGCAAGCAGCCGCTCACCACCGGCCACCACCTCCAGCGCACCCGCCAGATTCGCCTGCCGCTGCCGGGCGTCGAGCCCCGACTGATCGGCCACCGGGCGCCGTTGCCGCAGCACCGGAACCACCCTGGCCGGCACCCCGCCACGCCTCAGCTCCCCCGCCGCGGCCAACGCGATCCGGCGCGCCGGATCGTGCCCGCGCGCCGCAACGGCCCGCCGCGCCGACGGCACGGGTACGAGCAACAGCGGCCCCGGACCGCCCACGTGCCCCGTCCCGTCCCGCACGGCACCCGCCAGCGCCTTGCCGAGCGCCCTCGACAGAGGAAGCGCGCCACGCTCCTTGTGTGCCAGGAGTACCGCCCGTACGGCGTTCTCGTACGCGGCGGCGGCATGCACCACCGGCAGTCCGGCGGGCTCCGGCGTGGGTCTCACCCGTTGCGGCACCACGCCGTACAGCGCCGCCCTGCACTCCTCGCACAGCTCGCTGCGCGGCCTGCCGCAGCCACCACAGGCCACCGGCAGCACCAGCCCGGCAATCTCCCGCCACCACCCCCGCATATCTCCACTGTGCCCCCGGCTCACGAACCCGGCCACCCCTGTGGAAAACGCAGGCGCCCTTGCGCAAGGCCCGTTCACCGACGCGCGCAGGCCTCAGCCCGGGTAGACCAGCGACGAGCCTTCCTTGAGCACCGTCTGCCAGTTGTCACCCGGCGACAGCTTCACTATCCCGTCACCCTCGGTGTCCGCCATCAGCGGCAACTGCTCGTCGTCCGCCGCCGCGACCGCCGACACCTGGTTCACCCCGGGCAGCACCCCCGAGGCCGGTGCCGAACCGTCCGCCTGCACATAGCGCACCTGCTGCACGCCGCCCTGCTCCTTACCGACCACCACGAGACGGCTCCGGCCCGACCAGGACATCGCGGTCACGTCCGCCAGCTGCGGCGCGGCCTGCCGCAACTCCACGACGGAGACCTCCTGCTTCGAGGCCGGTGCCTGACGCTCGATCCGGCCGATCTTCAGCGTGGTGTGCCCGTCCTTGGTCAGCAGCAGCGCGATCCGCACCCCGTCCGCCGACAGCCGCAACGCCTCCAGTCGCGCGCCGTCCAGGCTCGGCACCGTGACCTCCGACGGCTTACCGGCACCGCCGGCCAGCCGCAGCAGCCGGGAGTTGTCCGGGTCCCGGTCGGCCACCCAGAGATCGCCCCGGCCGTCCCAGCTGGGCGCCGACAGACGGTCGTTCAGATTCTTGCCGTTGCTGGTCACCGCGGGCGCGGGCAGCTCGCCCTCCGCGACGATGGAGGACACGTACAGAGACTCGTTGTTCTGCGAGACCGCCGCCGCCAGCTGCTCGTCACGGGCCACGCCGACCGTGCTCATCTGCACCGGCCCGTCACCCAAGGGGCCGGTCACCGGCACCGGATCGCCGCTGCCCCTGTTGGATCCCGGGATGCTCTGGACATGCCCCTTGGCATCGACGAAGTACTGGCTGTCGGGCCCGCCCGACGAACCGTCCGGAGCGAACTCCTCCGCCTGATCGGCGCCCAGCACACACAGCGGGGAGTTGTCGGACCGCTGGAGCTCCACCTGCTCGACCCGGGCGGACGTCAGGTCCCGCACGGTGAACAGCACCTGAGAGGCCATCATGCGGCAGGAGCGCTGCCCGACGTTGTCCGCCTTCTTGTTCAGCGGAACCTTCAGGACACTGCGGTCGTCGGGCGCCAGCGAGGTGACGCCCCTGCGCAGCGCCGTACCGGTGGGGAAACGGGTGTCGACCACCGGCCGCAGCCAGTCGGTCGGCCCCTCGACAAGACTGCGGACCGTCTGCGTCACGGTGTCCATTCCCGTGACGGGATCCGTGCGGTTGCGTACGTAGACGGGGTCGGCAACCAGCGTGGACTGTCCAGCCGCCCGCCCCGCGGCGAAGTAGTACTTGTTGACGGAGCGGTAGAGACGCTTGAAGTCGGACTGGCCGAGCAGCAGACCGTCCGGCACGAGGTCGATGCGCCACTCCTTGCCGTCCGGCCCGTTCTGCCGCACAAGGTGCAGGGTCCGGTTGAACTCCGTGGGCGCGACCGGCTGGTAGGCGCTCTGCGCGTCGACCGTCGCCACCTTCTCGCCGGTCAGGGTGTAGCTGAGCTCCGTACTGCTGCGGTCGCTGTCGCGGACCGTGCGGTCGCTGCGGTTCGGCGCCTTGGAGAGCACTGTGGTGAATGCGCTCGGCTTCCAGATGCCGGCCGCCTTCTTCGTCAGGTACTTGCGGGTGGTCCTGAATCCGGGGTCATCGCTGGTCATGGACTCCAGGAAGCCGTCGACCACCTCGTTGGGGGTGGCGTTGTCGCGCGGCGCCACTGCGTACACCTGGACCTGGGAGTCACCCAGCTGTGAGGCGTCGACCGCCTTGACGTCCCCGGTGACGGGCATCGAGCCGCACGCGGACAGCAGCACGATGCCGCACCCCAGCAACGCGGTCAGCCCCACCGCCCGTCCACGGCCGTCCTGACGACGGTCAGTGCCCACGAGTCGTGTCCTCCCGCTCCGGGTGGTGCGCAGCAGATTCGATGTCGCCACCCGGCCGCTCGTCGGCGGGGCGTGCGACCACCCGGGCGCCGCTGCCCGGCAGAGCCGCCGGATGCACCGAAGCGGGCGCCGTAAGGGGAGCCAAGGGGGCACGCGCCGGTACGGGCAGTGGCGACCGGTCGGGGCCGGACTGCTGGGCCGGTACAGCGGCCAGCCGGTGCTCACTGCCGGTCGTGACGCCGTCCGCGGCCCGCTCCCGGTTCTCCCGGTTGCGGCGCGAGTCCTCGGGCTCCAGTGGTATCGGCGATCCGCGCAGCGGCTCGTCCGCCGTGCGCGGCAGGGTCAGGCGGAACTGCGAGCCGCCGCCCGGCTCGCCCCACGCCTGCAGCCAGCCGCCGTGCAGCCGGGCGTCCTCGACGGCGATCGACAGCCCGAGACCGGTGCCGCCCGTCGTCCGGGCCCGCGCCGGGTCGGCGCGCCAAAAACGGTTGAAGACCCGGGTCGCCTCCCCCGGCTTGAGACCCACGCCGTAGTCCCGGACGGCGACGGCGACCGCTCCTCCGGCCACCCCCATCCGCACCACGACATCCCTGCCCTCGCCGTGCTCGACGGCGTTGACGACCAGGTTGCGCAGCACACGCTCGACCCGCCGCGCGTCGGCCTCCGCGATCACCGGCTGCTCGTCCCCGACCACCCGGATCCGGGTGCCCTTGCGCTCGGCGAGCGGCTCGGCGCCGCCGATCACCCGTCGTACGACCTGCCGCAGGTCTATCGGCTCGGCCTCCAGCGCTGCGGCGCCCGCGTCGAACCGGCTGATCTCCAGCAGATCGGAGAGCAGCGACTCGAACCGGTCGAGCTGGTCCCCGAGCAGCTCGGCGGAGCGCGCCGTCACGGGGTCGAAGTCGACGCGCGCCTCATGGATGACATCGGCGGCCATCCGTACGGTCGTCAGCGGTGTCCGCAGCTCGTGCGAGACGTCCGAGACGAAGCGCCGCTGCATCCGGGAGAGCTCCTCCAGCTGCTGGATCTTCAGCTGGAGGTTCTGCGCCATCTTGTTGAAGGCCTCACCCAGCCGGGCGATGTCGTCCTCGCCGGTGACCTTCATCCGCTCCTGGAGCCGGCCCGCGGAAAGCCGCTCGGCGATCCCCGCCGCCATCCGCACGGGTGTGACGACCTGCCGCACCACGAACCAGGCGATGGCCCCGAGCAACACGACCACGAACAGTCCCGCGGTCGCCAGGGTGCCCTTGACCAGGGTCAGTGACTTCTCCTCCTGCGTGAGCGGGAAGAGGTAGTAGAGCTGGTACGGATTGTGGTCGATGTCGTACAGGCGCTTGCCCACAACGAGCCCGGGCTGCGACTCCTGCCCGTTCGCGTACCGGATCAGTGAGTACGTCTGGAACGCACCCGGCCCCTTGTCCACGGCCTCCCGCAGGCTCTGCGGGACGCTGGCCGCTTCCACGCTGCCCGAGCCGCGCGGCGCACGGGTGCCGTCGTCGGCGCTGAGCGCCACCACGTTGAAGGCGTTCTTGCCGCCACTGGCAAGTTGATCGACGAGCTCGGTCCGCCACGAGTTGTTGGCGGTCGCCCCGTCACCGGCATCGCCGCCCTGCCCGCCGGGGGTGGTGAGCGGAGCGTTCGCCTTGTCCTGGGCCGCCGCGAAACCACCCGCGGCCTGTGTCTGGGCAGCCTTGCCCTTCGCGTCGAGCAGGCCGTTGCGCACCTGCCCGATCACGACCAGGCCGAGCAGCAGCACCACACCGAGCGACATGAGCAGCGTGCCCGCGACGACCCGCAGCTGGAGGTTGCGCCGCCACAGCCGGACGGCGGGCAGCAGCGGACGCCGCACCCAGCGCATCAGCAGTCGCGGCACGGGACCGCCGGGCGCCCGGTCGTGGAACAACCGGCCGCCCTGCAGAAACCTCCCCAACGGCGAAGGTCCACGTCCCGAACCGGCAGCCCGCCCCGTACGGACTCCCGGCTCCCCGGGCTTCGGAGCAGCGCTACCCAGGGACATGTCAGCTCGGTCCGGCCTTGTAACCGACACCTCGGACGGTCACCACGATCTCCGGCCGCTCCGGGTCCTTCTCGACCTTGGAACGCAGCCGCTGGACATGCACATTCACCAGGCGGGTGTCGGCGGCATGGCGGTATCCCCACACCTGCTCGAGCAGTACTTCACGGGTGAAGACCTGCCACGGCTTGCGGGCGAGCGCGACCAGCAGGTCGAACTCCAGCGGGGTCAGGGCGATGGACTGCCCCTCCCGCTTCACCGAGTGACCAGCGACATCGATGACCAGGTCCCCGATGGTCAGCTGTTCCGGTGCCGGCTCCTCCGACCTGCGCAAACGTGCCCTGATCCGGGCAACCAACTCCTTAGGTTTGAACGGCTTGACGATGTAGTCGTCGGCCCCGGACTCCAGGCCCACCACCACATCGACCGTGTCGCTCTTAGCCGTGAGCATGACGATCGGCACACCCGACTCGGCCCTGATCAGCCTGCAGACCTCGATGCCGTCCCGTCCGGGCAGCATGAGATCCAGGAGAACCAGGTCCGGCTTGGCCTCACGAAATGCGGCAAGTGCCTTGTCGCCGTCCGCTACGAACGACGGCTCGAACCCTTCACCACGCAGCACAATCCCGAGCATCTCGGCCAGTGCGGTGTCGTCGTCGACGACAAGGACGCGTCCCTTCATAATCGACATCATCCCATTAGCTAATCGTTATCTGCGATGACCTGGCACACAGCTCTGCCAGTCCGACCCCCGTGACCGGGGAAACTGCGCCCTCCTCCGTGACGATCGCCGTGATCAGTTCCGGCGGCGTGATGTCGAATGCTGGGTTGTACGCCTGGGTTCCCAGCGGTGCCACGAGCAGTCCGCCCGCCTCGCCGCCGCCCGACCCGAGCTGCGGAGATGTGAACTCCGTCACCTCCCGGCCGGGACGCTGCTCCACAATGATCGACGCCCCGTCCGCGGTCCCCAGATCCACGGTCGTGGTCGGCGCCACCACAATGAACGGCACATGGTGGTATTTGGCAAGCACCGCCAGCGGATAACTCCCGACCTTGTTCGCCACGGACCCGTCCGCCGCGATGCGGTCGGCGCCGATGAGCACGGCATCGACCTCCCCCGCGGCAAACAGCGAACCCGCCGCGTTGTCCGTGAGCAGGCTGTACGCCATCCCGTTGCGCGCCGCCTCATAAGCGGTCAGCCGAGCCCCCTGCAACAGCGGACGCGTCTCGTCCACCCAGAGCCTTCGCAGCCGCCCCTCCCGGTGCGCGCGGAGCGCCACCGCGAAGGCCGTGCCCTCACCGCCCGAGACGAGCGCTCCCGAATTGCAGTGGGTCAGCAGCTGATGCCCACTGCCCGGCAGCAGCTCGTCGAGCAGCGCGAGTCCGTACTGCGCCATGCGCCGACTGGCCTCGGCGTCCTCCCGGTGAAGTGCCTTGGCCTCCGCCAGCGCCACCGCGGCCGCCCGCTGCGAATCCGCGCCCTTGTCGAGGGCCGCCCAGTACGCCCCCGCCACACGGCGCACCCCGTATCCGAGGTTCACGGCGGTGGGTCGCGCCCGCTCCAGCAGCCCCGCAGCCTCCCCGACGTCATCGCCCCGGACAGCAGCCAACGCCACCCCGTAGGCCCCGGCGATGCCCAGCAACGGCGCCCCGCGCACAGCCAGCGTCTGAATCGCCCGCACCAGCGCGGGCACATCCGCACACACCAGCCCGACCTCCTCGACGGGCAGCCGCGTCTGGTCGAGGAGCACCAGTGCAGCGCCTTCCGCAGGCTCGTCCCAACGGATGGAGGGAAGCGCGGAAGGCTCGATGCCCACCGGCGATTGCGCGTCCTGATCAGCCATCCGCCCAGTCTGCCCGGTGAGCCGCCCACAAATGAAGGTGCGAAGGAGATCGAGCACCCGGCCCGTACCGGACCAACGCGTGGCACGATGGCTGCCAACCTGCCGCCCCGATGAGCGGACAGGACCGTGAAGGAGCGAGAATGAACGACACTCCGGGCTGGGCCTCGCCCGGATCTGCCCCCTCCGACGGCCAGGAGGCGGGCGTCCCCCGGCCTTCCGCGCCCGTGGACGGCAGCGGCCACGCCGGGAACTGGTCTCCCACGCAGCCGCCCACAGGGCAGTGGTCCCCACCGAGCAGCCACGGCACCGGCCACGGCGCACCACCACCCGTCCCCGGCTGGGGCAGCAGGCCGCAGGGATCCGGCTGGGGTCGGCCACCCGCGGCAAAGCCCGGTGTCATCCCGCTCCGTCCGCTCGGCGTCGGCGAGATCCTCGACGGTGCGGTGTCCGCCATGCGCGCCCACTGGCGCACAGTCCTCGGCATCACGCTCACCGTCTCCGTGATCGCCCAGATCGCCATCATCCTCGTGCAGCGCTACCTGCTGCCGAAGCCGGCGTCGGTCGACCCGAACGCGACCGGCGCGGAAGCACTCCGCCAGGCCGCCGACTCCGCCCAGTCCACCGTGATCTACAGCGCCCCATCCACGCTCATCACCCTGATCGCGACACTCTTCACCACATCCATGCTCACCGTGGTGATCAGCCGCTCGGTGCTGGGCCGCTCCGTGACGCTCTCCGAGGCATGGGCCGAGGCCCGGCCCCGCCTGCTCCAGCTGCTGGGCCTGACCCTGCTGCTGGCCCTGATGGCCGCCGGAATCATGGCAGTGGGTGTGCTGCCCGGTGCGCTGATGGGCTCCACCGCAGGCGTCGGCCTCGTCCTCATCGGCTTCATGGCCGCCTGTGCCGTCGTCATCTGGCTGATGGTCCGCTTCTGCCTCGCCTCGCCCGCGCTGATGCTGGAACGGCAGTCGATCATCGTCTCGATGCGCCGGTCCGCAAAGCTGGTCCGGGGCGCCTGGTGGCGGATGTTCGGCATCCTGCTCCTCACCTGGCTCCTGACGCTCATCGTGACCCTGATCATCGCGGTCCCGTTCGGCATCATCGCGATGATCGTGGACGGCGACGGACTGAGCACCTTCCTCACCGGCGAGTCCACCGAATTCGGCTGGCCGTTCCTGATCATCTCGGGCATCGGCGAGGTCATCATCTCGACGATCACCTACCCGCTGTCCGCCGGTGTGATGGCTCTGCTCTACGTGGACCAGCGCATCCGCCGCGAGGCACTCGACCTCGAACTCGCCCGGGCCGCCGGCCTGCCCGGCTACAACACCAGGAGCTGATGCCGTGTCGGGGGCGGGGGGCACCACAACAGCACAGCTACTGATCCACGCGAGCAGCGACGTACCGGTGGACACCCCGCGCGTCCCCGCTCGTGAGGCGGCGAAGCACGAGCTGTCCCATCCGATGTACCACGAGAACGACCCGAACCTCCTCCAGCGCGGCCTCGACCGCCTGTGGGGGTGGCTCGGCGACCTCTTCGCCACGGCCTCGAACGCCGCCCCGGGCGGACCGCTCGGACTGATCGTCCTCGTACTGGTGGTCATCGGCCTGGTCGTCGCGCTCTGGTGGCGACTGGGCACCCCGCAACGCACCTCCCGCACCACCGACGCCCTCTTCGACGACAGCCCGCGCAGCGCAGCCGAACACCGCACGGCCGCCGAGGCGCACGCTGCCGCCCAGCACTGGAACGAGGCCGTCCAGGAGCGCATGCGGGCCATCGTGCGCTCCCTCGAGGAACGCGCACTCCTCGACCCACGCCCCGGCCGCACGGCCGACGAGGCCGCCGCCGAGGCGGGCCGCTCACTGCCCGGACACGAGATACCGCTCCGCGCCGCCGCCCGAGACTTCGACGACGTCACATACGGCGGCCGGAGCGCCGGCCAGCAGACGTATCTGACCGTGCAGGCCCTCGACCTCGACCTCGAGGACGCCAAGCCCCTGCTGACCACCGCGGTCCGGGGGGCCGCCGAGTGACCGCAGTCGCCACCACCGCGTCCCCCACCTCGGCCTCCCTCTCTGCCCGCCAGGTCTGGACCCGCACCCGCGGTCTGCTGTTCGCCCTCCTCCTTCTCGTAGCGGCCGGAATCGTGCTGGCCACCGCACGCTCCGGCGACCAGCACGGCCGACTCGACCCCCGCTCGGCCGACCAGCACGGCAGTCGGGCCGTCGCCGAACTCCTCAAGGACCGCGGTGTCTCCGTCCGCGTGGCCACCACGCTCGACGAGGCCACTGGGGCAACCGGCCCCGACACCACCCTGCTCGTCACCGCACCGAACCTGCTGACGCCGCATCAGCAGAACGAACTCCGGGCCGCGACCGTCGACTCGGCCGGCCGCACCGTCCTCCTCGCGGCAGACCCTCTGTCCACGGACGCACTGGCCCCCGGCGTCCGCGCGAACTCCTCCGGCCCGGTAACAACCCGCACACCGCAGTGCTCCCTGCCCGCAGCCCGCACAGCGGGCGACGCCGACACGGGAGGTTTCCGCTACACGGCGGACGGACTCGACACCATCGGCTGCTACCCCAGTGGCAACCTCCCCACCCTGCTCCTCGTCCAGGAGAAGGGCGCCGCCGACACCGTCCTCCTCGGCTCGCCCGATCTGCTCTACAACAACAGGCTCGCCAGCCAGGGCAACGCCTCCCTGGCCCTTCAACTCCTCGGCTCCCGCCCGCATCTGGTCTGGTACCTCCCCTCGCTCGCTGATCCCTCCGCCGCCCGGAACAGCGGCAGTGCTGGCGACGGCACGGGCGACGACCGCAGCTTCATCGACCTCATCCCGTCGGGCTGGCTCTGGGGCACCCTGCAGCTCGCAGTCGCCGCAGCGCTCGCCGCCATCTGGCGCGCCCGCCGACTGGGCCCCCTGGTCACCGAACGGCTGCCCGTGGCCATTCGCGCCTCCGAATCCACCGAGGGCCGTGCCCGCCTCTACCGCAAGGCGAACGCCCGCGACCGGGCCGCCTCCTCACTGCGCTCCGCCACCCGCACCCGTATCGCACCCCTCATCGGGGTCTCCCCACGCGATGCACACTCCCCCTCCGTGCTCCTCCCCGCCGTCTCCGCGCGCCTCAGCACCGCTGAAGGCGGCCTGGACACCCTGCTCTTCGGCCCGGCTCCGGCCGACGACGCCACCCTTGTCCGTCTGGCAGACCAACTCGACACCCTCGAAAGAGAGGTACGCACTTCATGAGCGCCCCGCCCCCAGTGCCCGCCGGGACAACCGAGACCGTCGGGGACGACGACACAGCCCGCGCATCCCTGGAAGCTCTGCGCTCCGAGATCGCCAAGGCCGTCGTCGGCCAGGACCCGGCCGTCACCGGGCTGGTCGTCGCACTGCTCTGCCGAGGCCACGTCCTGCTCGAAGGCGTTCCCGGCGTAGCCAAGACCCTCCTGGTCCGCGCCCTGGCCGCCTCACTCGAACTCGACACCAAGCGTGTGCAGTTCACCCCCGACCTGATGCCGAGCGACGTCACCGGATCCCTCGTCTACGACGCCCGCACGGCCGAGTTCTCCTTCCAGCCCGGGCCGGTCTTCACCAACCTCCTTCTGGCCGACGAGATCAACCGCACGCCCCCCAAAACGCAGTCCTCCCTCCTGGAGGCAATGGAGGAGCGCCAGGTCACCGTCGACGGAACCCCTCGCCCTCTGCCGGACCCTTTCCTGGTCGCCGCCACCCAGAACCCCGTCGAGTACGAGGGCACATACCCGCTCCCCGAGGCCCAACTGGACCGCTTTCTCCTCAAACTGACGGTGCCGCTGCCGTCCCGCGACGAGGAGATCAACGTCCTGACCCGCCATGCCGATGGCTTCAACCCCCGCGACCTGACGTCAGCAGGCGTGCGCCCCGTCGCAGGCCCCGCCGACCTGGAGGCCGCCCGCACCGCGGTCGCCAGGACCACGGTCTCCCCCGAGATCACTGGCTATGTCGTCGATATCTGCCGTGCCACGCGTGAATCCCCCTCGCTCTCCCTCGGTGTCTCCCCCCGAGGCGCAACCGCCCTGCTCTCCACGGCTCGCGCATGGGCCTGGCTCACCGGCCGTGACTACGTCATTCCGGATGACGTGAAAGCCCTGGCACTCCCCACGCTCCGCCATCGCATCCAGCTGCGGCCCGAGGCGGAGATGGAAGGAGTCACCCCCGACTCCGTCATCACCGCGGTCCTCGCCCACGTCCCCGTACCCCGATGAGGCGGTGACCGTGGCCCTCACCGGACGAACCGCGCTGCTCGCCGCTCTGGGGTCACTCCCTGTAGGCATCCTGGCCCCGAGCTGGACAGGCATGCTCGCGGTCAATGCCCCGCTCTCTCTAGCAATTCTGTGCGACTACGCCCTGGCGACGCCAGTACGAACGCTCCAGTTCACCCGATCCGGTGACACAACCGTTCGACTCGGTGACGGCGCAGAAGTACAACTGACCGTAACCAATCCCTCACGTCGCCGGCTGCGCGCGCATCTCCGTGACGCCTGGCCCCCCAGCAGCTGGCTGACCGGCACCGAGCAGGCCGCGTCCCGTCACACCTTGGACATCCCGGCCGGCGAACGCCGTCGCGTCATCACGCTTCTGCGCCCCACGCGTCGCGGCGACCGCCGAGCCGAACGCGTCACCGTCCGCTCCTACGGGCCACTGGGCCTGGCTGCCCGGCAGGGAAATCACCACGTCCCGTGGACGGTGCGCGTCCTTCCGCCCTTCACCAGCCGCAAGCATCTGCCGTCCCGCCTTGCCAGACTCCGCGAACTAGACGGCCGCACCAGTGCCCTCACCCGCGGCGAAGGCACGGAGTTCGACAGTCTGCGCGCCTACGTCCCTGGCGATGACACCCGATCCATCGACTGGCGGGCAACAGCACGTCAGTCCGCTGTCGCCGTCCGTACGTGGCGCCCTGAGCGGGACCGCCATATCCTCATCGTTCTCGATACGGGCCGTACCTCGGCGGGCCGGGTCGGTGATGTGCCCCGGCTCGACGCAGCCATGGACGCGGCTCTGCTCCTCACCGCTCTCGCGACACGCGCCGGCGACCGCGTCGACCTACTGGCCCACGACCGCCGCACCCGCGCCCAGGTCCAGGGTCGCGCCGCAGGAGAGGTCCTGTCGGCCATGGTCACGGCGCTGGCCCCCCTCGAACCGGAGCTCGTGGAAACAGACGCTCGGGCTCTCAGCGCCACTGCCCTGGCAAGTGCCCCTCGTCGGTCTCTGATCGTGCTTCTCACCAGTCTGGACGCGGCCCCCATCGAAGAGGGCCTGCTCCCTGTCCTCCCCCGGCTGACCCAGCGCCACACGGTCCTGGTGGCCGCGGTGGCCGACCCGCACATCGAGGAGATGGCAGGCGCCCGAGGGACAGTGGACGCGGTCTACGAAGCTGCAGCGGCGACACAGGCCCAAGCCCAGCGACGTCGCACTGCGGAACAGCTCCAACGCCAGGGCGTAGTGGTCGTCGATGCCACACCGGACAATCTCGCCCCGGCTCTCGCCGACGCCTATCTCTCCCTCAAGGCAGCAGGCCGTCTCTGATCCCACTCGGCAACCATGGATTCACGCCGAGGCGCCATGGTTTCCGATCTGCCCGTGAACGCAGGAAAGCCCCGCACCAGAGGTGCGGGGCTTTCCCGGAATAATTGTTCGGCGGCGTCCTACTCTCCCACAGGGTCCCCCC